>JAKADD010000044.1 GCA_021820825.1 Bacillota bacterium | reverse complement strand
GTCTGGACGAAAGCATTCGTTGCGCCGAGGATGTGCAAAATGCCGCCAGACTGGGATCCTGTCGGATCGTGAACCTGAAGGTTGGACGCGTGGGCGGCTTTGGCGAAGCGCTCCGGGTGCACGACGCCTGTCTGGCGGAAGGGTTTGATCTGTGGTGCGGGGGCATGCTCGAAACTGGCATTGGCCGTTTGCACAATATCGCTCTCACGGCATTGCCGGGATTTACACTCCCAGGCGACACCGCTCCCAGCGCGCGGTATTTTGTGGAAGATTTGATTGATCCGCCAGTGCGTTTTTCGCGACCGGGCTGGTTAGCGGTGGAACCTCTCGCAGGGGTGGGTTCACGCATCCGTAAAGAGCGCTTTGAACGTTGGACCTTAGCGCAAAAACGCTTTGATCTCTAGTCGCCGAAACAGCGAAAACGGCGCAGTCTGCGATGAGCTGAACGCGCTTTTCGCGCTATCGTGATGAGCTGAATGTGCTTTTCGCGCAATCGTGATGTGAGTCTGCCTTCACCTTTTGCGGACCACTGTGACGGTCCGTCGCCGACAACTGCCTCCGAGTCAACTGCTTCCGATGAGAACGCCGGCTGCGAAGACGAGGATTCCGCCCAGGACGACTTGGACTATAGACATCCATATCGCGGTGCGGAAGTAGCGGTTTCGAATGATGGCGATCACGATCAGTTCAATGCCCACAACGATGTAGGCGACGGTCAGGGCGATGTGCAGATTGGGGATCAGGAAAGGCAGTGTGTGGCCAATCCCGCCAATCAGGGTCATGAGTCCCGTGATCAGGCCGCGAATGATCGGGTGCCCACGTCCGGTCAGCGTGCCGTCGTCGGACAGGCCCTCGGAAAAGGCCATGCTGATTGCGGCCCCGACGGCCGCTGCAAGGCCCACGAGAAACGTTGTAGACGGGCTGTGCGTTGCGAACGCCGTCGCAAAGATCGGCGCAAGGGTCGATACGGAACCGTCCATAAGCCCAGCGAGGCCAGGTTGAACAATGCGCAGAACGAAGGTCTTGCGATGCCCGTGTTCGGTCATTTCGGGTGCGGCGCTGTCAAGGTTGAACATAAGGAAACTCCTCCTTTCGTGCAGTTTGTGTTCATCGGCACGTCGGATCGGTTGCGTTCACCTCTATACTCTTTGCACGATATTGATGATGACCACGACAGTCATGAAAAGGACATACACGCGCAGACTCCAGATCACCGCTGTCAGCCAAGGGCTCAGCGTGCGCTGACCGAGTTTCCGGATCCTGACCTGCGTGTCCAGATGCTCCTGAAGTGTTTGATCGATCAGGCTTGGGTGTTCGTATACGTCAGTCAACCGGAGGCTGCCGAGTCCGGCAGATTCGATGATTTCCATCTGATTTGTCGCCATAAGGTTGTGCCTCCCGAGATCATATTGATATAGATGATGAACGATTGCGCAGAGTCAGCGTCTAAAGATGCAGGCTGGGAAAAATCACGGTCAGCGCATACAGTAATCCAGCCAACGAAACAAATACGCCGACAAACAGACCAAGACCGTTTAAAAACCACCCGCTGCGGTGATCGCCCATGATTTCTCTGTCATTCACGAGGAGCAGCAGAAATCCGATCGCGGGCGGCATGGTCAAAACAGCGATCACATTGACCATCAGCACCACGAATTCGAGCGGGAAACCGGGGATCAATACGACGCTTCCACTGATCGCGGCGACCGCCATGAGCACGAGGTAAAAGCCCTTTGCCTCCTTGAAGGAGCGGTTCAGACTGTGCGCCTGTTGCATCACTTCTCCAAACGCGTAGGCGGACGACGTGGAGATGGCGATGGCCGCCACAAGACCCGCTTCGAGAATTCCGAAGGCAAACAGCGCGCCGCCGAATCTGCCGATGTAGGGAACCAGCGCCTGCGCAAACTGCGCCGCTCCGAATTGGCTGGCATTCATATGGTGCACAAACAGCGGCGCGGTGGCGATGATGCACGCGATCGCGGCCAGGGCGGCGAGCAGGGCGCCGATGGCGGTGTCGATCCGTCCCTGCGGGATGTCGCGCACGGCGAGGCCCTTGTCGCTCACCGCTCCCTGCTGAAAGAACAGCATCCATGGCGTGATCGTTGCGCCAATGTCGGCCAACAGGATAATGACCGTTTGTGAGCCGAATCCGCTGGGAAAGGGACTCCAGGTCAACAAGGAATGTCCCACGGCGCCCCAGTGGGGATGAGCCATCAGAGCCACCGGTACGAATACGAGGTTGCACAGCGCCAACAGCAGGGCGATCCGTTCGAAGGACCAGTAGCGGCGAGACATAAAGGCCGACGCCATTACGGCGAGCGCGCCGCCGACTGCCGCATAGTTGGGGATGCCAAAATAGCCGGCCCCCGCGACGATGCCTACGAACTCTGTGATCAGGGTCAGTATATTGGTAAAGAGCAGGTCGATCATGGCGAAGTTGCCCCAAAAGCGACCGAAGCGGCGATAGATGAGTTCGGCGTGGCCCGCTTTTGACACGGCCCCCAGGCGCACGGTGATCTCCTGCGCCACAAACGCCATCATAAAGGTGACAATGACAAATGGAACGAAGAATCCGATTCCAAACTGCGAACCGGTTGCGGAATAGGACAACATGGATGGAGCGTCGTTCTCGCCGAGCATGACGAGAATGCCAGGACCGATCAACAGCCAGAGCAGACGCATCCGGCCGCCTCTGTGGCGAGCCTGGGTTACTTGTAGCCGATCCAGCGCTCGCGCGGCCTCTTCCCGGTTGGGAGCGTTCACCGACATCCAAGATCCCTCCCCACCAGACAGTATCAACGAAAAACTTTCTTTAGCGCAACAGTGTTGCTGAGGGCCATACAAATGTCAGTTGGGAAAAAGAGTTTCCCTCGCGCCAACCACGCTTTAACTATATGCGACTTGCTTGAAATATGCAACAGCGATTTGTGCATGTCGCGAGAGTTCAGTGTGTGAAACCGCTCTCATATTGACGCTGCATGAGGATTGCGATAGGGTAGAGAATGGTGAGGATCAGTTGAGGGAGTGGATGGGGCGATGATGGATTATCCTCTGCTGTTGCGTTCGATATTATATCGGGCGGACACGGTTTTTCCAGAGCAGGAGATCGTATCGCGGGATTACTCAGGTATGTTCCGCTATACTTACAGAGACATGGTGGGAAGAGTGCGGCGACTCGCAAACGCGCTCTCGGATTTGGGAATCGGAGTGGGCGATCGGGTTGGATCATTTGCGTGGAACAACCATCGTCATCTGGAATTGTACTTCGCTGCGCCCTGTTCGCAACGTGTGCTGCACACTGTGAACATTCGGCTGTTTAGGGAGCAGTTGGTGTATACCATCAACCACGCGAATGACAGAGCTCTCTTTGTTGATGAGGATTTACTGCCACTTATTGAAAGTATTGCCGAGCAGATCCCGTGTGTCGAGACGTATATTGTCATGACTGACAAGAAAACGCTGCCAGCCACAGCGCTGCCGAATGTCCATCTTTACGAAGAGTTGTTGGCGGCGGCTGAGCCGGATTATGAATTTCCCGAATTTGATGAGAACACTGCCGCGATTGTCGGGTATACATCCGCGACGACAGGCGATCCCAAGGGGGTCGTCTATTCTCACCGCGGGTTGTATCTGCACTGTCTGATGATGATGACAGGCAAACTCTCCGTGGATGACGGGGATGTCACATTGCCGATTGTGCCGATGTTTCATGTGAACGCATGGGGCAGACCTTTTACGGACACCTGGGCGGGAGCCAAGCAGGTGTATCCCGGAGCGCGTCCGACGATGGCCGATTTCTGCGCACTGTTTGACAGCGAAAAAGTGACGTACAGCGTGGGCGTTGTGACCATTTGGATGGGTATCCTGCAGCAGCTCAGGGCGAATCCCGGAAAGTACGATTTCAGTCGTGTGCGATTCCTGCTGTCAGGAGGATCCGCGTTGCCGGCTTCGCTTGCGCAGGCGTACGAAGAGGAATTGGGCGTGACACTCTATCAGGGATACGGCCAGACGGAAACCACTCCAGTGACGTTCGTCTCGGTTCCAAAGGCGAGCATGGCGAACCTTACGGGCTCCGAACGTTACCGCCTGCGCGCCAAGAGCGGGCTGCTTGCGCCGGGTCTGGAGATGCGGCTGGTTGACGTTGATGGCAAGGAAGTGCCGCATGACGGGCATGCGATGGGTGAACTGCTGCTCCGGGGACCATGGATCATCGACGAATACGACAGAAGCCCTGCAAAAACACAGGAGTCGTTTCTGGACGGATGGTTTCGCACGGGCGATATTGCGACCATGGATGAAAACGCCTATCTGCAGATCGTGGATCGCACAAAGGATCTGATCAAGAGCGGCGGAGAGTGGATTTCTTCCGTGGATCTTGAAAATACGCTTATGGGCCATCCAGATGTGCTGGAAGCGGTGGTAATCGGTATTCCTGATCCAAAGTGGCAGGAGCGGCCGCTTGCCTGCGTCGTTCTGCGGCAGGAGGCGCGCGCTGTGGTCACGGAATCGGATCTGAAGGAATATCTGGTCGATAAGGTTGCTAAGTGGTGGATTCCGGATGAAATTGTGTTTGTCCAGGAAATTCCGAAAACAAGCGTCGGAAAATTTTCCAAGAAAACACTGCGCCAGCTTTATGGCGAGGGCCAACTTGTGTAACTGCGCACCGCGGAACGTGCGGTTTACAGGCACGGTGCAGACGGTGCAACTGCTGCGCAGTACCGTCTGTACCGTGCCTGTACCATGCCATGGCACGCAACACAAAGCAGTGTGCTAAATAAACGATGCCTACAACTTGTTTCTGAGTGAGACTGATTGCAGGTTTGCCTGGAGAGGAACGTGGATGGCGTGAAAAGGCGGTATGCAGATCGTTTTGAGTGGAAACGGGGGTCCAAACGAAAGTTTGCCTCTACATACATAGAATCAGACGCCTTTACGGGCTATGTCACGCTGCTGGAGTGGACGGAGTTTGATTCGCACCTGAATGAACTCGACGACGCCCTGCATAGCGGCGACATCACGCCTCTCGACCACTCGCTTGCACACGCGGAGGCCCGCCGCGTGCAGGCGGCCATCCGTGAAGGACGGTTTGCCATTCTGGATCTGGCGGACGCTCACCTGGCGCAGTTGACTGATCTGTTGCAACCCTTCGGTTCCGATCTTGCATGGGAAGGGGATTCTCGATGATGAAGTCCGGATATGAGTCCTGGCAGGTGACGACCGATCCCAACACCGAACTCAATTTTGCCGTGTATCTGGCGTGCGCATTCGGTCTGCGCGGCGAACAGCCGCGGGGCCCCATGGTCTGCTGGCCGGAACCGCTGTTTGCAGCTCCGGCGGCGCACGCCGAGTTGGCCGCCTCGAACAGAGAGCGGCGCGTACAGTCAAACCGTTTCGTCTGCATATTGACGTCGTCTACACAGGACTGACCGAGCGCCTCGAATTGGGTTCCGGATACGTTGTCGCACCGGTCTGGCCAGCGCTGCTGCTTGACGAGGCATGGTGGCAGAAGAAGCTGCAGGCTATCGGCTGAGCGGCGGGTTACCGCTTTTGGCGGGCCATTGGCTGTATGGGCGCGGTTACCGTTTGTGGTGTGTCACGATCTTGCTGGCTTTACCTCTGCTAAGCAATTCTTCAACGTCGACCACAGAGGTGACGAATGGCCTATAGAACTCGGGTTCGTGAGACACTGTCAGAAGGGTGCCGCGAAAGTCGGTGAGCGCCTGCTGTAACGCGTTCTTGGCCGCATGGTCAAGGTGGTTTGTCGGTTCATCGAGCACCAATACGTTGTGTTTTTGAAGTGTGAGCAGGCAGAGTCTCACTTTGGCCTGTTCGCCGCCGCTGAGGCGATGGACGGACTGCAGGATGTGTTCACGCTTCAGACCGGAACGGGCGAGCGCCGCCCGCACCTCCTGTTGGGTCATGTGGGGGAACGCGCTCCAGATGACCTCCAGCGCATTTCCTTGGTCGTTCTGATATTGCTCCTGAGCGAAATAGCCAACCTGCACGCCGTCGCCCAACTCCACGCGTCCGCACAGCGGTTTTAACTCGCCGATGAGCGTCCTCAGGAGGGTCGATTTGCCGATGCCGTTACAGCCGATCAGCGCCAGTTTGCTGCCGCGTTCCACTTCCAGTTCGAGCGGCGGCAGGAGTGAGCGCGAATAGCCGATTTCCAGAGTCGTTGCCCGGATCACAAAGCGCGCCGGCGCGGCGGCGAGCGGAAACGCAAAATGCGGAGGAGCCGCCGTGGCGGGCGGCGGGATGCGATCGATTTTTTCCAGTTGTTTGCGCCGACTCTGGGCGCGTTTTGTGGTTGACGCCCTGGCGATATTTTTTTGTACAAAGTCCTCCATGCGCCGGATCTCATCCTGCTGTCTGGAATAGGCGCTTGCGTGCTGGAGCGACCGCTGTTCCGCATATGCGAGAAATGCTTTATGGGAACCATTGAACCTGGTGAGAGCTGTGTTTTCAAGCTGCCAGATGACGGTTGCGACCTTGTCTACAAAATCCGCATCGTGAGAAACCACAATGAACGCAGACGGATAGTTTTGCAGGAAGTCGGTGAGCCATGTGATGTGCATAACATCCAGAAAATTGGTCGGTTCATCGAGCAGGAGAACATCCGGTTGTTCCAGCAACAGTTTGGCAAGCATGACCTTGGTCCGTTGCCCGCCGCTGAGATCAGCCACCGGGCGATCCAGGCCCAATTCTAGCAGGCCAAGACCTGAGGCTACAGTATCAATGCGCGCTCCCAACTCGTAGATTCCCGCGTGTTCGAGTTCCTCCTGAATGCGCGCATAGCGGGCAAGCAGTCGCTCCAGTTCCTCGTCCTGCGCGTGCGCCAGTTGTTCAGCGGTTTTTTGCAGTGAGCGCTCCTTGGCAAAGATATCGGTAAACGCTTCTTGCAGCGCTGAACGCACCGTCTGGAATCGGGACAGATCCGCGTGTTGCGTCAGGTAGCCGATCTTCACACCGGGCGCCCACGAGATATGACCGCTGTCGTGCGGTATGTGGTCCGCAAGAATCTGCAGCAGCGTAGATTTGCCGACCCCATTTCTTCCAATAAGCGCTACGTGTTCGCGCGGAAGCAGATTAACATCCACCTCTTGCCATAATGTACGGTCTCCAAACCCATGACTTAATTGAGAAATCTCAACAATGCTCATCGTCACCAGAACCTTTCTTGTTCCGATGGAGAGCAGAACGGGAAACGTTGCCGTTTTTCCAAGGGAAACCCCATCAGGGCATAGAAAAAGGAATCGTTGCCACCGCTGTTCTCCACCAGTGCTGGAAGTTGTAAAAAGGGCGCAAAAACCCCTTTTCAGCTTGCCGACACCATGAGAACTATACGTTGGCACATGATTCCTGCCACCTTCCGATACATCAACTTTGTTCAGTCTAGCATAGATTTCCGCTCCGCGCAATGTCCTCTGGCCTTGGGTCCTTTGCGTGCGGCGCATGATGGATCGGGTCGGATAATGGATTGACTCAATGGAAAAGGCCTGTGTACAATATGATCAAGTTTGCATAGTGTTCACAACACTTGAAGATGGTCGGAGGGTTATGACCTTGACAGACTATAGGGAAAATGACGCAGTGTATCGAATTGAGTCACTGCTGCGTAAAGTCTCATCCACTGTGCGCAGGCAGGGGCGAGCGATTCTTGGTGATTTCGACATCACGTCGGCACAGTTCGACGCCTTGGTGCTGGCCAATGATGGTGGCAATCTAACTATTGGCGATTTGAGCGCCAAATTGGGCTTGGCCTACAGCACTACGACAGACCTGGTTGATCGTCTGGAGCGGCGTAATTTTGTTGAGCGCTCCAGGGACCAAGAGGATAAACGGGTGGTTCGTCTCAGTGTCCTTGAAGAGGGCGGCGCATTGATCGATCGCGTGTTGCAGGCGCGCAGGGTGTATCTGGGCCGTGTTCTTTCGCACAGTGGGGCGGCTGAACAGGATATGTTGATGCGGGCCCTGATGGTGCTGGAGCAACATTTGGGCGAAGAATGATTCCAGATAACGTGGTTGCCGCGAGTGACGGAGTTAAAAACAGGACATGGAATGAATGCTTCTGTTGCCTGTTGCCTTGTGGGTGCGAGGTGCGGCTGAAGCTTTTTTTGTGTTTGGGCGTATTGTGCGAGTATGCTGTAAGGAGGGGATCCTATGCGTAACCAACCGATTGGCGTCATGGATTCGGGCGTCGGCGGACTCACTGTTGTGTCCGAGATCTGGCGGCAACTGCCGCGTGAAGAAGTACTGTTTTACGGCGATTCAGCGCGCTGTCCCTATGGGGATCGCCCGGCTGCGGAAATAGCGGAGTTTACGTTTCGAGCCCTTGATTTTCTGGTGGAACAAGGGGTGAAAATGCTTGTGATCGCGTGCAATACGGCTACAGCAGTATGTCTGGAATGGGCGCGGGAACGATATGATATCCCCGTGCTGGGAGTGATTGCGCCAGGCGCTCGCGCGGCGATCGCGGCTACAACGAATCAACGCGTGGGGATCATTGGAACACGGGCCACGATCTCCTCCAACAGTTATCCCCGGGCGCTGCATTTGACACATCGCGGCATAGCAACATTTCCTGTGGCGTGTCCGCAATTTGTGTCGCTGGTTGAACGGGGAATCACAGCGACCGCCGAACTTCTTCCGGTTGTTGCGGATTCATTGCGGGAATTTTCAGGAATGAACATCGATACGCTGATTCTTGGATGCACACATTATCCGCTTTTGGAAAATGTCATCCAACAGGCGCTTGGCGCAGATATCACCCTGATCAACTCAGCGGAGGAAACAGCGCGGGACATCAGTTTTGTATTGACAGATAAGCAGTTGACACGCACCCATCCTGCTAAACCAAACCATGTCTTCTTCACCAGCGGGGATGTGGACACGTTCGCAGACATCGGTAAAAGGTGGCTTGGTGAACCAATATCTGTCTCTTATTGTGATCTGTGGGGGGGCGAAGAACGTTCCGATGCGGCGGAAGTTTAAGTCTGGCCGCTCTGCGGGGTGAACTGTCAGGAGTGTGTGAGAAAAGTGCAATGGAAACGGGGGTGGACGGCGAGTGAGGATCGATGGACGAGGGCCTGGGGATCTGCGGCCAGTGGTGATTGAACGGGGCTATATCAAGCACGCGGAAGGCTCGGTGCTGATCAGTGTTGGTGACACGCGTGTGATCTGCACAGCAACTGTTGAAGACAAGGTGCCGCCGTTTTTGCGTGGTACAGGGCAGGGATGGATAACAGCTGAATATGCGATGTTGCCGCGCGCCACTTTGCAGCGGTCGCAGCGCGAATCAACACGCGGCAGAGTGGGTGGGCGCACGATGGAGATTCAGCGTCTGATTGGACGCGCTCTGCGTGCGGTGATCGACATGAAAGCGCTGGGAGAAAAAACACTGTGGATCGATTGTGATGTAATTCAGGCTGACGGCGGCACGCGAACAGCCGCCATTACCGGAGCGTTTGTCGCCGTGGTGGAGGCGCTTGGCGCAATGCGCCAGCGCGGCGTGTTCACAAAGCTGCCCGTGCACGATTATCTGGCCGCGACAAGTGTGGGAATCGTGGATCAGCAGATGCTGCTGGACTTGCGCTACAAGGAAGATTCGACGGCGAGTGTCGACATGAATGTGGTGATGACAGGGAATGGGCAACTGGTGGAGGTTCAGGGAACCGGTGAGACAGCTACATTTTCCCGCGCCGAACTGTCCTCTCTGCTGGACTTCGCTGAAGCTGGAATCCTGCAGCTAATCGGGATACAACGCCAGGTTCTGGCTGAATTGGGGGCAGAGATCGATCGCCCAAAGTGAGTGCGCCGTGAATTCACGAGGACAGGGAGAGAGGCGTGCGTATGCTGGAACGATTGATCATCGCGACACACAGCGCCGGGAAATTCTCTGAATTTGCGCAGGCGTTAAGTGAAGTGGCGGTCAGCATCGACCCGCTGCCGCCAGGTGCAATGACTCCGGCAGAGACAGGGTCCAGTTTTCTGGAAAACGCGCTGATCAAGGCTCGCTTCGCGGCTGCAAATTGGCGTGTGCCTGTGCTTGCCGATGATTCGGGTTTGGTCGTCGATGCCCTGAACGGTGCGCCAGGGGTGTATTCCGCGCGGTTTGCAGGGCCAGAAGCCAGCGATCTGGAACGGCAGGCGCTGCTGCTGGAACGACTGCGCGGAGTACCTCCATATGAACGTAGAGCCCGTTTCGTGGCAGCGCTTGTTTTGTTGGTGCCAGGACGCGGTGAATGGACTGCGATCGGAAACTGTGAAGGCCAGATCGCGCTGGAACCCATGGGTGCGCAGGGGTTTGGATACGATCCGATTTTTTATTTTCCGCCAGCCGCGAAGACATTTGGCCAAATGAGTTCTGCTGAAAAACAGCTGGTGAGCCACCGAACGGCTGCGCTTACTGAGTTGCTGCGGCGTTTTCGCGCCTCATCGTAAATTTGTCTGATCGCCGCAAGCGGCGTGACGCCATCCAGCGCAGGCTTTACAGGCGCTGGATGGATCATTATAATGATACTGTTTTACATGTGGTGGACACTGCGTCTCAGTAGCTCAGCCGGATAGAGCAACAGCCTTCTAAGCTGTGGGTCGGGGGTTCGAATCCCTCCTGAGACGCCATTTACGGAGTGGAGGACGTTTCGATGGCAGTGAAGTGGGAAAAGACGGAGCCGAACGTAGGCATACTTGAGATTGAAGTCGAACAGGAACGTGTGGCGTCCGCTCTGGACCGTGCATTCAAAAAAGTGGCGCAGCGGGTGAATGTGCCGGGATTTCGCAAAGGGAAGGTGCCGCGGCGCATTTTTGAGGCGCGCTTTGGTTTGGAAACACTGTATCAGGACGCGCTTGATATTCTGCTGCCAGAAGCGTATTCGATGGCTGTTCTGGAAGCAAAGCTCGATCCGGTTGATCGCCCTGTAATCGACATTGTCCAGATGGAAGCGGGGAAACCCTTGCTGTTTAAAGCAACGGTCGTCGTAAAGCCAGAAGTGGTCCTTGGCGAATACAAGGGTGTTACATATGAGGACAAGGAATTTGTGGTGACGGAAGAAGTGATTGCGCAGGAACTCGAAAATCTGCGTAAGAGCCATGCCGAACTGCGTGTGCTCGAAGATGGCCAGGCTGAATCGGGAGACCTTCTGGTCATGGATTTTATCGGTTATGTCGACGGTGAAACGTTTGAGGGCGGCGAAGCGGAAAATTACCAGTTGGAACTGGGCTCCGGCACG
>JAKADD010000043.1 GCA_021820825.1 Bacillota bacterium | reverse complement strand
GCGTGCGCCGTCGACATTTTGGAGCGGAATCAACACGACGTTGACTCGCTCAAGCGTTCGGGCGCCGGAGAGAAATTCGCGCATCAACAACAGGGCGGAGTTGGTGCTCGACACCTCATTGGCGTGATGCCGGGCATTGATAAACAGAGTCGGCTTCCACAATCCCTGTTTCACCCGACTCGTCGTGTAACCAGGCAGAGTCTCATAGCACTCGCCCAGCCAGATAGGAATCCCGTCATAGGATCGTTCGAGGACGACTGTATCCGGCATCTGGCTCATGATCGATTCCACATCCTCCGGATACAGGACCTCGTTCGCCACGTCCTTCTCCTTCCTCTCCCGCGTCTCTGGTCTCTCCGCATCCGCAAAAGGCGTGGCAACCCAGCGTTCCAGCGTCGCCAATTCCGCCCGCGACCAGCCCGCGCCTCCGAGTCGCACCTGCCACTCGCCGTTGGAGAACACGGCTTCACGAGCGTGAAGAACCATTCGATCCGCGGGCCACGAAACAGACAGCCGCGAAGGCATGCCATCCTTTGCGACCAAAACCTCGCCAGTTTGCCGCATGGCCTGCACACTCACCACAGCCGCCGGCCCACTTCCCGCTCGCTCATGCACGAAAGGAACGACCGCACCCGGACTGGCCCACGAAGAATCGCCAGTCTCCTTGCCAAATCGACGCATGGCGTCCAGAGTATTGAAATAGAGATCCTCCGCCAACGCCTCCCCCACCGACGACGTCTCCAACCCTACAATCGGCGTATCCGCGCAGTCTTCCCAGACGTGAATTTCAAGTCTCTGGAATTTATGCCCGCCCGCGTCTACCGCCAATGCTTCCTTCAGAGAAGGAAGCGCGACTTCGCCATACCACTTCCACATACGCTCGGCATCCGTCATTACCGGATACTGTGCGATGACCGAATTCCCCTGCGCGGCGCGGATTCCGGCCATGGATACGCAAACTTGGCCGGATCCCGGACAGCAGGGCAAATAGGCGCGTTGTTCGCTCCACCCTTCCAAGTTCCATGTTTCCATCGCGACGCCTGCGCCGTCCAGCACCTCCACCCGGAACATGGGGCCGCAGTCGCGCAGTTCGAGCAAGACGCGCTCTGCCCCAATCCCCAGTTCACGAGACAACAGCGCATCGGCCGGATACATCTCCTGCAAGTAGCGCAGCGGTCTGTCCAAGGCGCCGCCGACTTCGCTTCGCTTCCCAGGGTGGGTATCTGCGAACCTGCGCGCGGAGATTCGCACCGCAACGACCCCTGCGCATGCGCGGATCTCTGGCAAAACATCTTGCATCAGCCAGTGAAGCCCGGACTTGTGCGCGCTGCGAATTGTCACCGCCACGTCAAGCCCCAGCATGTCCGACCGTTTTTCGGCCGCCTGCCGGATCCCCATTCGCGTCGCTTCCGACACAGTGGTGAAGATCTCAAGACTGCGCGGCGCCTGACTCGGGCCAACTGCCTCGCGTTTCTCGCCGCCAGAACTCTCGCCGTCAACGTTTAGACCCCAGTTTGCGAACGCGAAAAGGGCTTTGTCCAGCAATGCAAGAATCTCCGCGGCCTCCCCAGGATCTTGCCACTCCCAGGTGAGATCAGGGCTGTCGTCCGCCAATATGGATGCGTCACGGGTCTCGGGAGACCCGTGAAATCCAGGAGTTCCGTGAGACCCAGGAGACCCAGGAGACCCAGGAGACCCAGGAGACCCAGGAGACCCAGGAGACCCAGGAGACCCGTGAGACTCCGCGAGTAGATACGACGCCCACGCACGCTGAGCCCTGTCTGCAGGAACACCGCTCAGATCATCGATGCGATCACGCCACGGAACCTGCGCGCGCACAGGAAGCGGGGCAAACAGTTCCGACCACGCGTTCCTGACGCCCGCCGCCAAGCCCGCAGGGAGCGCCACTGTCAATCCGCTCTCCTGCAGATTGAGACGCAGTGTATGCGCACTATCCTCCACGCCGGGATGAACCGCAAACCCTGCAGAAACTTCATCGACGCCCGCGACATGCGTCAGCGGCAACCGGATGGCGCCCCCGTTCTGACAGAGAGGCGCGAGAATCCGCATCGCGGCGTGGAGCATCGCGCGCCCTCCCGAGCGAAGATGAAGGCGACCCGTGAGCACCCGGTCGCACCCATCCTCCGTGCTCTCATATAACCCGGGAATCTCGGTGATGCGATGCAGGGACCCGCCCGCACCCGCCGGCAAAGCGGAGCGCGACGCAGACTCTATGGCCGCTTCGGCGGCGGGGTGAACGCCACGATCCGAGATCCCATCGACAACGACGACATGGCAGTTATTGCGCATCCAACTCGGCGAAACGGGATCTGCAGACAGATTCGACGCTGCAAGTGTGCGCGCGGCTCCGAGCAATCCGGCTGCATCCGCCCCCGCGACCATGAACACAGGGGCGTCATCCTCGACCCTGCACACACCCAACAGCCCCTGCCCGGCGACCAGGGTTGCCATGCGATCAAGAAAATCACGCGCGTTGTCTGGCAATTGGTCGCGCAGCCAGTCCTTCGCTTCACCGATGACAACGCGGCGCCGCTCCAGAATGCGCGCGTCGTCACCGCACCAAGAGTACGCCGGGTCCTCCGGCGCAAAGAGGGATTCAAACGCCAGCCTCCCCGCAAGTTCCAGCGCCGCCCCGCACTCTGCCGCGCTGGGAACATCAGGAACCACGAATTGCACTCTGGCATGCAGCGGTTTATCATCGCGCACAACATAAGCCCCTTGCGCGGAAAAAAACTCGAATGGATGCATACAATCACCTCGACATGGTCGGATCCACAACGTCACGGATCCAGTCGCCAACCAGATTAAATCCGAGCACGGTCAACATCAGGACAATTCCGGGAAATGCGTCCACCCACCATGCCGTCGTCATGTAGAGTTGGCCACTCGCAATCATCCCGCCCCAATCAGGGATGATTGGATCCAGTCCCAGACCCAAAAAGGATAGAGCAGACGTGAGCAGAATGTTGATGCCAATATTGAGCGTGGAAATCACGAGTACGGTTCCCCATATATTTGGAAGCAAATGCCGAAACATGACGCCTGCAGGCGACGCCCCATAAGTCGCCGCAGCCTTGACGTAATCGAGTTCCTTCAATACGAGCACCTGTGGCCGAACAACTCTGGCAAGGCTTGCCCAACCGCCGATTCCCAGGACAACCACCATATTGTTAACCCCTGGTCCAAAGAGCGCGAGCACGAGAATGGCAAAAAGGATAAATGGAAATGCGAAAAATACATCTGCAATCCGCATGATCACATCATCCACCAGTCCGGAATAAAACCCAGCCAAGAGCCCCGCCGGCAGTCCGATGACGAGACTTAAAAGCGTGGACATCAGGCCAATGTAGAGCGAAATCCTCGCCCCAAATATGATGCGGCTCAACAGATCTCGCCCGACTGGATCAGTTCCCAGCAGGAATTGGGAGTTTCCGCCAGGCATCCAGGCAGGTGGATCGAGACGGTCCAAAATACTCCCGACGGTAGGATCGTGCGGAGCAATCCACGGAGCAAAGATTGCGCAGAGACAGACCACAGTGACAAGAATCACCCCGACCAACCCGCCCTTATTGGCAAGGAGATGGCGCCAGACTCGGGCGCCGCGCGAAAACATACCCAGTCTTGGCGTCGCAGTTCGATTGGGTTGCAAGATTGAACTCATGCCGTCAACCTCCAACCCGAATTCGCGGATCAAGAAATGCGTAACTCAAATCCACGAGCAGATTCACCATAATGTACAAGAAGGACAGCAAAAGAACAGACGCCTGCACCACGGGGTAATCGCGCTCGTTGACCGCAGTCAGCACCAGGCGTCCGATACCTGGCCAGGAAAATACATCTTCGAGAATGACGACGCCTCCGAGGAGTCCCCCAAACTGAATGCCTATGAACGTGATGGTGGGAAGAAGCGCGTTGCGAAGCCCATGATGTACGATAACGCGCCATTTACTCAGGCCCTTTGCGTGCGCGGTAACGATATATTGGCTGCTCATTGTCTCTAGCATGCTGGTTCGAACAAGCCTGGCCAAAATTCCGGCAAGAATAAACCCCAGTGTGAACGAGGGAAGTATGAGAGAAGAAAAGCCTTCGGCTCCGGCAACAGGAAACCAGTGAAGGTCGACTGAGAAAATGAGAATCAACATGGTGGCCAGCCAATAGTTTGGGAACGAAATGCCAAGCAACGAAATACCGCGACCCAATAGATCTGCAAAACTTCCGTACCGAATCGCTGAGATTACTCCGACTGGCACGGCGATCAGGACTCCGACTGCGAGTCCTCCTGCGGCGAGCATTAATGTCGCGCCCATGCGCGACAAAATCATGGGCAAAACAGCTTGTCCGGTAACGTAAGAGGTTCCAAAATTAAGTGACAGGATTCCCTTGATAAAGATCCAATATTGTACGATGTAAGGCTTGTTCAAACCCAATGCCTTTTCCAGGGAGGCGATCGCCTGAACACTCGGATTGCTTCCCTGCAGCATGGCGGCGGCGGGATTCCCCGTCAGCCGCACCGTCACAAATACAATCACGGAAATTCCGAACAATACGAACACGGTATGAAAAAGCCGTCTCAGGATGTACCGGAGCAATCTCAACCCTCCCCAAAAATGCGCCCGACGAACGGCAACTGACAGTTCGTCGGGCGTAATTTTTTATTGAAGCGATACGTTGAAGAGATCCATGCGCTCGTCCGGAGGGGTCACCCAGCCCTTCACATTCTTTTGCACGGCCCAGATTGTGTCTGCCTGATAAAGAGGAACCTCTACCGCCTGTTGATGCAAGATCGCATCAATTTTGAAAAATGCGCGCTGTCTGATCGCCCGATCATTGGTGCTGCGTTCCGTGTTCAGAAGTGAATTGATCTTCGCATTGCCAAAATCGGGGTTCCAGAATTGTCCTTTGCGGTAAAGCAGATACGCCGTATTGTCAAAATCGAGCGTCCAGCCGCCCCAGCCAAACTCGTACATTTGCCCGGCCTTCTCTTTCGGGATCAGTGTATTGTAGAAGGTATTCGTGTTCTCCGGTTGCAGTTTCACGTTGAGCCCCACCTGCTGCAATTCTTCGGCGGCCGCCTGCGCTACCTCAGCGAAGGTGGAGTCGCTTCCGTCATAATCAAACGTAAGGGTCGTACCCGGCTTTATATGCGCCTGCTTTAAGAGCGATTTCGCCTTTTGCGGGTCATACGGGTAGTTGCTCATGGAGGGGTCGTTCCCAAAGGACAAGTTGCCCTGGAAAGTACTGATCGGCCTTCCATACCCATTAAGGATCTTCTGGATAATCGCTTTTTTATCGACGGCATAATTGATCGCCTGCCGCACGAGGACATTGTTCAGCGGCGCAAGAGCCGTGTCAAAGCGAATCTCATAGACTGTGGGACTGCCGGTCGCCTCAAGGTTGTACCCGGACTGCGCCTTAACCTCGCTGGTCAGGCTGGGCGGGATAGTCTCGATGATGTTTGCCTCGCTTGTCTGCATCATCTGAATCCGCGTATTTGCATCTGGCACGAATCTGACGAGTACGGACGAAAGTTTGGGAGGCCCCGCCCAATAGTGCATATTGGCTTTCAGCAGAATCGAACTGTCTTTCTTGTAGGAAACCATCTTGAACGGGCCTGTGCCAATCGGATGGTTTCCGAAATACGCGCTGCCATGTGCCTCAATATACTTAGGCGGTACGATCATAGCGCCATAACCGGACAGTTTTGTGATAAGCACAGGGTCCACAGAATTTAGGTGAAAGATTACTTTATAGGGATTCACAATCTGCACGGACGATATGGCGGTGTAGTTGGCGTACTGGGGGCTGGCTTTGTCCGCCAGCAATCGATCGAAGGTGAACTTGACCGCTGCCGCGTTGAAAGGTTCGCCGTCCTGAAAGTGAACCCCTTTGCGCAGATTGAACTGCAACTCCCTGGGATTGATATACTTCCAGGACGCGGCCAGATCCGGTTTGATTTTCATCGCAGGGGTTCGCTGCACAAGCCCGTCAAAAATGTTCGAGCCAATCTCTCCCCAAGCGATGACAAAGGTTGCGATGGGGTCCCAGTTCCCTGGATCACCCAAGGCATCGGCGATGACCAGTTGCCCGTGCGGGGCTGCCGTTCGCGGATGGGCCTGTGCCTGGGCGGACATGGGAAACATGCCTGACAGCCCGAAAATCGTCGCGCTCCCAGCGATCAATGAGTGTAAAATCTTTCTGCGCACATAACTTCCCCCTTTTGGTGACAAGATAGTTTCCAAACAGCGAAAGATTCTGTTTAAAAAACCTCTCATCTATGACCATAGTAGTACGATTTTTCTCTTGTTTTGTCAATGGAATTTCGCTGTCGAGCGCCACACTTTCTGTCATAACCCATCACCACAGCGACGACGCTTCGTATTGATTCAATGCGTTCCGCTATACAGAATTCTATTCTATTGTTATTGCGTTGTTAGAATTGCCTCAGTATAATAACATTATGTACACATTTTTCTTATCTTGCGCACATGTGCTGCAAATTCGTGTTGTTCCGCGAATGGAAAAGGAGGGATGCGAAGAGAGATAGACATTCAGTGTAAGTCGCGTTGGGCACGACCTTGAGTCAAAGCCAGTCTTCCGGTTGTTTGTTTTCTCAGAACGTGGGGTGGGTGTGAAGGGAAGAGAGAATACAGATTCCCTCAAGAACCTTAAGTCGTGAGAAATCGACAACAAACATAATTAAGGAGGACTGTCTTTTGAGCTCACCACGTACGAATTTGCGTGCGGCCATCGCCGTGATTGTCTCCATAACCCTCCTCGCCAGCGGGGCTTTTGTGTTAGCGACCACACCCGGCCAAGCATCCGCAACTGCGGCTGCGACTGCCTCGGACTTGGCTATTACATCTGCAACCGCGCCGCTTCCCACCCATCCTGATTTCACGGTGCCGGCGCCGCCCCAAGAACCGACCCGGGTGTCGCCGGATACGAAGTATACAACGCGCCTCTGGGGATCCAACCCGTATGAGGAAGCCGTGTCGGTCACGCAGGAAATTTACCCTGCCGCACGGGGCGCCAATTCGCCCGGCGAAACCAATAATGTGGGGGATCGGCCGTGGGGGATTGTGCTGGTCACACCCCACGATCCGTTGGTGGGAATCAGCGCAACACCCTTGATTCATTTCCCCAACGATGCGCCTATTCTTTATGTAACCCGTCACGGGATTCCCAAAGTGACGCTGGACGAGATCAAACGGTTAGATCCCACCGGGATCATTCGCGACCACAACATCGCCATTATCGCGATTCAGGGAGCGGCCAATCCGGTCGTGCTCCATCAGTTGGCGCAGCTCAAGGCGCAGATGGGCCTCGACTACACGAGTATTACCGCCCCCAACGCGTTCGAGTTGGCCAATAAGATCGACGCCTATTACGGGCAGATTCAAAATCCGGATTTAGGGGTTCCCACCATGGGCACTTCAGCCAGTTCCTCCGGAAACGGGATCATGGACGTGATGATCGGCTCGGTCAATGCGTGGCAATATATTCTCCCTGCTACCCATTGGGTCTCTCACATGCCGTCGGGGTTGCTTTGGGTCACCAAGAATTCCATTCCTGCGCCCACCATTGCGGCTCTCAAACGACGCCAAGGCCACGCCATCATCTATGTGTGGGGCGGCCACAACCAGATTTCTCGCAGCGTGGTGCGGCAGTTGGCCCAGTATGGATCGGTGCAGCGCATCACCAACAACGATCCCGTGGCCTACAACCGGCCTCCGGTCGACACCCCCATGGCCACCAGTATCGCCTTTGCCAAGATGTGGGACCCTGTGGGAATGGTCGGTTGGAACATCACGGGTCCAGGACATGGGTTCACGGTCGTCAATGTGAACAACTGGCAAGGAGCGGTGGGATCGGCGATCCTGTCCCATCTTGGTTTTCACGCGCCGTTGCTGCTGACTGACAACAGCCAGAAACTCCCTTCCTCCTTAGGGGGATACTTTCAATCGGTGGCGCCTACATTCCTGGTCTCACCGGCCGACGGGCCTTACAACATGACTTACGTGATCGGAAACTACAATCAGGTGTCCTGGCCAGAACAGTCCATGATTGATTACCTCTCAGGCATGGCGAACCGTCACGTCTGGTCGCAAAACACGGGCAGTGTGTATATCGCTCCACGATAGGGGAACTGGACGAACACCAGGAACCCCAACCGGGCTCCGGTGACTTCGGCCGAACTCCGGTGACTCCGACCGAGCTCCGGTCGACACACTGATCTTCACCGGGCGTGGGCCGAACGGATACACGGAGCTATATGAACACCTGAGACCCCGACCGGCAACATGGGTCGGGGTCTCTTTTTTAAGATTACTGCACACAGTCTTTGAGGTTGGCATGGAACCCCGCCGTCCGGTTATTTCACTATTTTTCAGGAGATGATCAGCATGGCCTTGACCAACACCCCAAGTCCTTTCATTTTGCATGTGTTTTATATGACCATGTTGTGGCAGTTGCCGCTGTTTCTGGTGCTGTGCGGCGGAGTCTTCATGATTCAGCGCCGGCATCGGCGCAATAGCAGGATGGCCGTCAGCAGGACGGCCGTCGATTCTGCGGCGTTGTCCAGCGCGCAGCCGTTTGCAGCCCGGCTCTTTACTGGGCGAAAAATATTGCGTACGGCGCTTGGCGTCTTGTGGATTCTGGACGGATTGCTGCAGTTGCAACCCGATATGAGCAGCGAATTTATTCCGGACATCATCAACCCCATCATGTCCGGGCAGCCTCCCTTTTTGGCGCATCTCCTCCAGCCGCTGGTTGTTATCTGGAGTCAGAATCCGATCCAGTTTGACCTGCTCGCGGTTTGGGTGCAACTCTTTCTCGGCGTATCGATTCTGTTTGGCGGCGATTTTTTGTGGGGAAGGGCAGCGCTCTGGGGCTCCATCGCGTGGGGTTTCATGGTGTGGGTGATGGGCGAGGGATTCGGCGGTATATTTTCGGGAAACGCCACCTGGCTTGCCGGAGATCCGGGCGCCGTCCTGTTTTATATGATCGGCGCGGGGTTTCTGCTGGCGCCGGTGAAAAACTGGGGCAATGGAGACATCTTCAGAATCTTTCGCGTGATCATGAGCGCTGTATGGCTTTGGGCGGCGGCGGCGCAGGGCTGGCCGGCGTCCGGTTTCTGGACTGGGGCGGGTCTTTCTGCGCCCACGCTCAGCATGGCGGAGATGCCGCAACCCAGGTCAATGGCCGCGATTCTATACCGCTTTGCACAACTGCTGAACAGCGCTCCTGTTGTCTGGAACACCGTATTCATTCTGATCATGACGGCACTGTGCGTTGGATGGGCCGTTTATGCGAGACAGCGATGGGTGTGGTGGCTCACGTACGCCTGGCTGGGATTCACGTGGATATTTGGGCAGGAGTTTGGCGTCCTGGGCGGACTGGGCACCGATCCCAATGCGAGTCTGATCGTGGGATTGCTTGTTTATTCAGTCGGCGCCACAGGCGTCAAGGCCGGATTCAGAGCAGAACGTTCGCCGTCGCCCATCGTACCAGAATGAGCGATCTGCCTGTCTGTCGGGTGCATTTTTTGCTTATGTACCAATAAAACCCACCGACTAGTCCGCAGAAGTGCTCCGCCCCAAGCATACCATAACGCATCCCAATCATATCCTACGCAGTGATCGTGATCAACTGTCAAGAATCCTGTTGAACAAAATATTGAACCAAACCGCGTAAAAGCCGATCCAATATTAGATCGGCTTTTACATTCCTTGTTTATTATGGAGCGGGCGGCGGGAATCGAACCCGCGCTCTCAGCTTGGAAGGCTGGAATTCTACCATTGAACTACGCCCGCATATGACACTGCCGTGGTTCTGCGCATGGAAAGATGGAAAGCATGGCGTGCCCGGAGAGATTCGAACTCCCGGCCTTTTGATTCGTAGTCAAACGCTCTATCCAGCTGAGCTACGGGCACATGGATTCTGGTGGGCCCACCAGGACTCGAACCTGGGACCAACCGGTTATGAGCCGGCCGCTCTGACCAACTGAGCTATAGGCCCATCAATAAAATGGAGCGGAAGACGGGATTCGAACCCGCGACCCTCGCCTTGGCAAGGCGATGCTCTACCCCTGAGCCACTTCCGCAGAACGTTTCCTATTATACAATGAAGCGAGTGGCCGCGCAAGCTGCCTGATTCAAAAATTTATACCCTGCGCTAGCCGAGTATTGACGCGCGCGGAGTCTGCCGTTCCACAAAATCACGCCAGATTTCGGACGCCGACCGCAGTTCCACATCCTGTTTCTGAAGATCTTCGCGCCTTTTTATGTAGGCGTTCTCCCAGATGGTCTCAAGACGCACATCCTTTAGCGCGTGCTGGACCCTCATCGACAATTCGCGATCTTCTTCACCCAGAAGGTCAGTCTCAACAAGATGCGGCGCATCACGCGTTTCACCGAGTCTTGTCACGCCAATGCGACCGGCCCGTTCAAGACGCCTGCCGATGGAGAAGATCAGATCGGTCATCTCCCACGCCCGGTTGGCCGCAGTCTCGCGCTGATTCCAGCAATATTCCTCAAATGTTTGCTCCAGGGTTGTGTTTATATAGGTGCGTTCCGCAGTAAAGAGCATCTCGCCGAACTGCCAGAGCGGAAACTGTTCAGCGATCTCTTCGATCGACGCCACGGCAAAGGAGGCGTGGCGCGCCAGGTAGAGACGCAGTTCACGGATTGGCTGATCGGGGTATGCCACTGCATGCAGCAGGTAGTAGGCAAGCATCTGATCGCAGGCGCCCTCTTCTGCAACGTGCCGGACGGGTTTGATTTCAATCAGCCTGCCGCCGAGACGAATGTCGATTGCAGCGTCAGGGTAACCAAACGCAGCCCCCAAGGGCAAACGCTCATGCACTCCAACGTCGGCGCCAGCTCCCCAGTCGTTCTCCTGAACTCCTTCGATCATATGCCCCAGATCGACTGCAATGCGATCGTATGTATCCTCAAAAAACTCTGTCCGCAGCAACGGCTTGGCCTGATAGAAAGCGTCCAGAGCCGCGAGCCGGGCGCAATCCCGGACAATCTCAGCCCGATCGTCGCCGCTTATATAGTCGAATCGTCGCCGCAGCACATCGGAAAGCTGTGTAACGACATAGCCATTGATCTCGTCATCCGCACTGAATCCATCAGGAAATTGCGCACTCGCGCCATCGGCGCCGTCGAAGCCATCGGAACCAGCTTCGTACAGCGCTTTGTAACGGTCCAGTTCATCAGAATACCGTTCAAAGCAAAATGGCAGTGAACGGACAATGAGGCCGTCGGGATCACCCGGATAAGGCGCTTGCCTGCGTTCCATAAAAGGAAGCCTGCGCTCCACCAATACACCGGCCTGCCGTTGCACATGCGCATACAGC
>JAKADD010000042.1 GCA_021820825.1 Bacillota bacterium | reverse complement strand
GTCGGATGCGTTCCTTAAGTTTCATGCGCAGTCTGATCGCATATTCAGGTTTGGTTGTCTGTCTTTCGCGGGCGATGGCAAACGCGCCGTCCGGCACTTCGTCTGTAATCGTTGAGCCCGTGGCGATATACGCCTCGCTGCCAACATGCACGGGCGCAATCAGATTCACGCTTGATCCCACAAAACTGTCGTTGCCAACGACAGTTTTGTTTTTTTGGTAGCCGTCATAGTTCACCGTCACCACGCCGCACCCGATATTGACTCGCGATCCAATCCCACTGTCGCCAATATAGCTCAGATGACTCACTTTAGTTCCCTCGCCGACAGTGGAATTTTTGATTTCCACAAAGTTCCCGATCTTCGCGCCCGCACCAATGTCGCTGCCGGGACGGATATAGGCGTAGGGCCCCACAGAAGCCCCGTCGCCGAGTCGACTGTCCATGACGAGCGATGACTGCACAGCAACACCCGCGCCAGCCAGCACATCAACCAGGCGCGCGTTCGGCCCGATGACGCAGTCTTCCCCAATTACAGTCTGCCCCTCCAGCGAAGTTCCAGGCCAGAGCACTGTATCGCGTCCAATGGAAACATCCGCCTGAACGTATGTGGAAGCCGGATCGACGACCGTTACCCCGCGCTTCATGTGCTCTCTGAGAATCCTGGTTTTCATGCGCGCCTCGACATCGGCCAACTGCACCCGGTCGTTGACGCCTGCAAGATCGTTCGGATCCTCCACCGGAACAGGCCACACCAACTGACTGTCCGCTCGCATATGCGCAACGCAATCGGTAAGAAGCAGTTCACCCTGCGCGTTGTCCGGCGTCAACTTGCAAAGAGCTGCGACCAGATCCGGAGTGCGAAAGGCAAACACGCCTCCGTTTATCTCGTTTATTAAACGCTCCTCTGCCGATGCATCCTTTTCCTCAACGATGCGCCTGACAGCACCCTGTTCGTCGCGAATCACACGACCATACGCAAATGGATTTTCGACCATCGCCGTCAGCACTGCCGTCGCTTTCCGCTCAGCGGCGACACTAAGCAACCGCTGTATCTCCTGTCTGCGGATGAGCGGGCAGTCGCCATTGAGGACAACGGTTACACTGTCTTCGGGAAGCTTTGGAACGGCCTGCAACACGGCATGCCCTGTGCCAAGCTGTTGCTCCTGCCGGATAAACTGCACCCGTTCTCCAAGCACAGCCCGCACCTGATCCTCCAGACTGCCCACCACCACAAACAACTGGTCAACCCCTGCCGCCTGCAACTCGTCTACCACATGCGCGATCATCGCTTTGCCGCAAATCTCATGTACTACCTTATGCCGTTTCGAATTCATACGTTTACCAAGCCCCGCAGCCAACACGACGCCGACCTTTACAGTCATGTGCCAGAGCCTCCCGTATAAAAGTTTCGTCTCCACTATACATGAAGCCGCGAGACGGTTTCAATGCGTAGACGACGATCTGCCTGCGTGCAGACACAGCAACGCCGTCATCCCGAATATCACATTCGCCGATGACGGCTCACCACGGCAGCAAATCTTCAGTTCCCCACAGCAGCGCTGTCCATGCTTTCTGATTTATAATATTCGTCCAGGACGGCTTCCTGTATTCGTTGTCTTGTCAGTGACGTGATCGGATGTGCAATGTCGCGAAACTCCCCGTCCGGTGTACGTTTACTTGGCATCGCGACAAACATTCCCGCATTTCCGTCGATCACGCGAATGTCATGCACGACAAACTCGTGGTCGAGGGTTATGGAGGCAATAGCCTTCATGCGCCCTTCCGTTGCAACCTTTCGCAGCCTTACGTCTGTAATCTGCACCCCGCCATCCCCCCGCAGAATATCCGCATCTGTAACCGCAGCCGAACAGGCCTCCGTGTAGTCTGCCAGATGGTATTCCACGTAATGGGCGAAAATTCCTGCAAACTATTCGCCAAAAAGTCAAAAAATAATGACCGTTCTCCAACATTCCACCGCCAAATCAGTTCCCCACCAGCGCAATCAGCTCAATTTCCACCTTCGCGTCCCTTGGCAACCGCGCCACCTGAACAGTCGAACGTGCTGGTCGGTGTTCGCCAAACGCCTCCGCGTAGACTTCGTTGATCACGCCAAAGTCGTTCAGATCAGAAACAAACACCGTCGCTTTCACGACGCGGTCCAATGACGCGCCCGCCGCGGCGAGCACCGCACGCAGATTCGCAAAAACCTGTTCCGTCTGCGCGCGCGCATTCCCCGTCACAAACGAACCGTCTGGCGACAGCGGAATCTGCCCTGACGTATAGACAACATCCCCCGCCCTGACGGCCTGTGCGTACGGACCGATGGCAGCCGGCGCATCCCCCGTGCTAATTGTGTGCAAATCCTTCATCTGATACCGACTCCTCTCTGGTGTATCCAGTGAAATAATTGCCGGGTTCGATCACAACCCGCCGATCCGATTCGTTAACCTGTGACAATGACAGCAGCGATATGTAGTTGGAGACCAGTTTTGCGCCCGGTTCCGCAGTTTCCATGAATACCCCGGTTCCCACAACGGTAGCGTCAAATTCGGCCATCAGCCCCCTCAAGGCTTTTACGGTGCCCCCGGCTTTCATGAAATCGTCGATGATCAACACTCTGGATTCCTTTGGCAGAGACCGTTTCGACAATGACATGGTCTGAATACGCCGATCGGAGCCGGACACGTAGTTAATGCTGACCGAGGATCCTTCTGTGACCCGGTTGTCGCGTCTGGCAATGACAAATGGACAGTGCAGGTACTGCGCCGTCATGACAGTCAGCGGGATGCCCTTTGTCTCTACCGTAAGCACGACGTCAGGCGCCGCCGCAGTGAAAATCTTCGCAAACATCTTCCCGGCCATGCGCAGCACCTCAGGCTCTGAAAGCACATCGCTCATAAACAGATAGCCTCCAGGCAGAATGCGATTCCCGCGACTGAGACTCGCGATCGCTTTGCTCGCAAACGCACGCGACCGCTCTTCCGACACGTCCACGGCAAAAAGCACTCCGCCGGAAGCGCCCATCTGAGTCCGCAGAATTCCTTCTCGATCGGCTTCCATCACTGATCGAATGATGGCAAGGTCCTCACTCAGCGATGATTTGGCCGCCTCCAGATGATCGGCCATTTCTGTGAGGGAAAGAGGTTCACCCGGATGGTTCATCAGCTTTCGCGTCAAACGCACAATTCTCTCGCTTCTGCGCATCCAGCACTCCTCCCGTCGCTAATGCGACTATATCACTCGCCGTGAATCTCCCGCAACATGAGGACGCCGAGAGATTAGCAGGTTTGACAAAGATACACTTCTTTCATTGTCCTGCGCAGTGTATTGAATACACGACGGGCGCGCTGTTCGCGTTCAAACAGGGCAAATACGGTCGGACCGCTGCCGGACATGAGTGTCACACTGGAGCCAAGACGTTCTATCTGAGTTTTGAGTCTTGCGATTTCAGGGTACAGGCCGATTGTCACTTCTTCCAGGACATTTCCCGCCGCACCAGCCACCGCGCCCAAATCACCCTGCGCGAGCGCCCGCGCCATCATCTCCGGATGCGGATGACTCTGAACGCACGTCACATCAAGCGCAGCGTAGATCTCGGCGGTCGATACGGCGAGCGGAGGCTTTGCGAGAACCACCCAGAACGCGGGGCGCACAGCAAGCGGCTCTACGTTTTCACCGCGGCCGCGCACAATCGCCGTCCCCCCAACCACGCAAAAGGGAACATCGGACCCCACCTCAGCGCCGATTGCGCACAACTCCTCCACACTCAGTCCCAGGTTCCACAACTGATTCAGTCCCCGCAACACGGCGGCGGCGTCCGCAGAACCTCCTGCCAGTCCGGCCGCGACCGGAATGCGTTTGTCGATGTCAATGACGACGCCTTCGCGAATGCCCAGGTGTGTCCGAAGAACCTGCGCGGCGCGAAATGCGAGGTTGCGTTCATCGTGAGGGATGTATAAGGCATTGGATCGGATGGAAACCTTTCCAGTTGTCGTGGGTTGTAAAGAGATGTAATCACAAAAATCGACAGTTTGCATGACCATCTCAACTTCATGATACCCATCGCTTCGTTTATGCAGTACATCAAGTGTCAGATTGATCTTGGCGCGCGCCTTTTCAAACAGCAAGCATATCGCCCCCAAGACAATATAACACGAAACACCCTGCTTTCCTCAACAGGGTGTCGTGACTGTTCTGCGCACAATCCCCTTGCCTGGCGTCAGATGACGCTTGTGGCCGCCTGTTCCGCGCGATCGGGAAGCGCATGCACCTGAACGGCGCCCATATCTTTAAGAAGTTTTTTTACAGGTTCCCCTTCCTCATGAAACATGATGATCAGATGTTCGTGCGCATGCGCCTTGACCGCGGCTTTCAGAGCGGTGAATTCATCCAGCAGCACATGCACCTGGACGTGAGAATTCGCTTTGTGAATTGCATCGACAAGAATTTGCGCCACTTCTCCGCGTTGCCGTCCTCTTGTATCCCTGTCTTCTTTCACATACAGCGGCTCAAAGTATTTCACTGCAACACGCGCGGCCGCCTCCAGCACCGCGCTATCGCGATCTCCCGGAAATCCGATGACGGCGGGAACGCGCCGCGCCGTTATTTTGGCAACCATCTCGCCGACGGCCTGCAGGCCGTCAGGATTGTGACCATAATCGGAAATGACGTGACAACCGGAGGGCAACCGGAAGAGATTGATCCGTCCTGGATTATGAAGATCGGAACGAAACTGTGTCAACGCGTCTGCGCAGCGCTGCCTTGTCACGCCGAGATGCCTCGCTGCGGCTATGGCGCAAAGCGTATTGGCTACATGAAAGGACGCCATTCCGTTTAAGGTAATGGGCAGTTCCTCCACGCGCACAATCTTCCATTCCAGCGACCCCGCCGCCTCAATGATCCAACCATCACGGACAAACAGCGCCTGCCCGCCTCTTGCCAGATGGCGCATCACAGACGGATTCTGGTCCGAAACGCTGAACAGAGCGACTCGGGCTTTCAGTCGCCCCGCCAGTTTCACGAGTTCGGGATCATCGGCAGAAAGAACAGCCAATCCCGATTGCGGCAGCACACACTCCGCAACCAGCGCCTTGACCCTCACAATGTCATCCAGAGTCTGCAACCCATCCTGTCCAATGTGATCGAGCGCGATGTTCGTAATAATACCGACGTCGGCCTGTTCATACGCCAGTCCTGATCTCATGATGCCGCCGCGGGCAGTCTCAAGCACTGCAACGTCCACACTCTGGTCTGCAAGGATCAGTTGCGCACTGGATGGCCCTGCGGCGTCGCCTGAAAGCACCAGCTCATCGCCGACATACACGCCTTCTGTCGATGTCATGCCCACCACATACCCGCAAGAACTGAGAATGTGACGGATCATGCGAGTGGTTGTCGTTTTTCCGTTCGTTCCCGTCACGCTGACCACGGGCACCCGCGATTTCCCGCCCAGAGGGTAGAGGGATTCGACAATCGCCGCCCCAACGTCGCGCGACTCGCCGACGCTGGGATAATGATGCATGCGAATCCCGGGAGCCGCATTGACTTCGATGACCACCGCCTCATGGACCGCAGCCGCACTCTGGATATCCCCGCTAATCAGGTCCACACCGCAAACATCAAGTCCAACAGCGCGGGCTGCCCGTTCTGCCATCAACGCATACGACGGGTCCATGTCTGCAGTCACGTCGACAGCAATGCCGCCAGTGCTCAAATTTGCGCTGTCGCGCAGAAACACGATCTCGCCTGGAGCGGGGATGTCGGCCAGTGTTCGCCGCTGATTTGCCAGACACCTGTACACAGCATCATCCACAACAATGCGAGTCAACGGTTTTTCGTGATCCTCACCCCGTTCGGGTTGGGCATTCACAACCTCAATCAACTGGTTGACCGTATGCTGCCCATCCCCCACCACGTGTGCAGGAAGCCGCTGCGCCGCCGCACGGCACTTCCCTCCCACCACGAGCAGTCGGTACTGTCTCCCGCGGATAAATTCCTCAATGACGACGGCCGCACAAACCTGGCTTGCGTGCTCAAAAGCGTCCACCAGTTCCTCTTCGCTTCGAATGTCGATCGAAACCCCTTGCCCCTGACAGCCGTCCAGGGGCTTCACCGCCACTGCGGAGTGCAACTTCCGGAATATCTGCTCCGCCTCTGCAGGTGTCCGCGCTACCGCGCCGCGCGGAACGCGGATGCCCGCCATGTGCAGAATCTCCTTGGTTAAGGACTTGTCACTGGCAATATCAACGGCGATTGCGGAAGTGGCCTGGGTCATGGTTGCCTGAACGTATTTGCGATACTTGCCCGTACCGAGCTGAAGCAGACTTCCGCGAATACGCCGCACAGGAATGTTGCGCCGTTTTGCCGCCGCCGCGATGGCCGCGGTGCTTGGCCCCAGATCATCTGCAATCCGCAGCCGCTGCGCTTCCTGCAAAGTCTGCGAAAGGGGAAAGTACTCCCCACGCACGCACGCCTCCACCAGGTCTATTGCGCGTTCCATGAGAAAGCGTGTTGGTTCCTCGGATTCATATTCCACAATCACATCGTACAAACCGGGCCTTCCTGCCGAGCGGGTTTTCCCAAAATTGGCCTTGTATCCGATTTGGGTCAGCAGTTCAAGTGCAACATGCTCAATGATGTGACCCAAATAGGTGCCTCCATATAGCCGTTCGACAAACCCACCTGGCCGCCCCATCGCGCAATAATGGTCGTAAAGCCCCGGACAGAGCGCCAGAAGCCGATTCACGAAGCCGGGGAATTCATAACTGTCGCGCTCTGTATACTCCTCCAGGTCTACCCTCATGACGATTACCGGTTTGTAAATGTAGACATTCGGGCCACTGATCGCCCGTACGTGGACGATGTTCACACGGTTCCACTCCTCGTGAGACTTTCTACGCTTATAAATCCAATCTGCCTTACCTGTCGCATGATTGGATCATGGATCACTGATCAGCCCGGATTTTCATGGTTCGCCTGTGATCGGTAGAGTGCGGTCATGCGGATCCAGATCCGGTTTTCGTTCACGCAGCAAGAACCGATACCCGGCGGGCAGAACATGCAGCTTGACGCCGCACAGAGCAAGCGCATCATTGTGGCGAAGATTGCCCAGATTCGAGAACAGCAGCGCCCCCGCATCCACCACAGACACTGCGCCGCGCCCAATGACTTCAAACTCCGTGCCGCGAACCACCACGGCCGTATCTTCATCAATTCCAAGCCCCAGGTGGTGGGGATACTGCGCCACTGCAGAAAGCAGCCTTCCCAAACGACCCCTCTGCGCGAAATGCTGGTCGATGACCACCCCATCAATAAACTCCATGCCTGGCGCCATATTGACGATACCGATACGCGGATTGGTCTCCGCCGCTCCCTCTACGATCATTGTGCTGCTCATCATGGATGCGCCCGCGCTCGTTCCTGCCAAAATCAGCCCCTGTTCATTCCCGGAATGCAGCGCGGCGTCCACCAGTGTGCCACCAAGCAGTTTGGTGATGCGAATCTGCTCCCCGCCTGTGAAAAAAACACCCGTGGCATGCTCGATCGCCTTGCGCGCACTGAGCCGATCAGCCGCCTCCCGAGAAGAAACGTCGAACGTCCGGACATCCTCAACTCCGATTTTTTCAAATACATCAATATAATTGGCGCCCACCTCAACCGGAAGTTCTGTAGCCACAGTCATAACGACAATCCGCGCATGCCCGCCGCCGGCGAGCCGGACGAATTCACGCAAAACAGTCATATCGCCGCGCTTGTCTTCAGCCCCGCCGATAATGACCAGGGCGCCTCTTTGACGGTTCATCGTCTGCCTCCGCTCGTACAAACCTGCCGCTTCGTCTACACTGTCACCCACATCCGCCCTGACCATCCGGATTGCTCCTGGCTGGCGCATGATTGGTCCTTGCGGATGCGTATCCATAGACTCTCCTGTTCGCCGGAGCCTATACGGAATCGCGAAGAAACCCGCGTCACTGCCCACGGAAAACTGCAGCCTGAAGGAAAGCGTCAAGAGACGGCTGTAACAACCAGCCGTCTCGGTCGCAATTCCGGGTTCACTACCGGTCTTCGCGCGCTGCCAGTGACAATTCGGCAATTTCAATGGCCCTTTTGACCATATTACCCGCGTCGCGAGTGGTAATGCCGCCCCATCCCTCGCGTTGCAAAGTTGGATAGAAGCCCAGGTCCTTTGCCAGTTCGTATTTAAACTGCTCAGACATGACTCCACGCCTACGCCCCATGTAGTTGCCCCCCTTTGAGAAGTGCGTCCACAATTAGCTTCCCCGCCAGCGGCGGAGGTATCCATCGAGGAACTTCGGAAGCAAAAAAGCCGTTGCGGAAACTTCTCCGCAACGGCCCTTCAAACGTGTAAAGTGTTATAAATTATTCTTCGAATTCTTCAACCTTGACTTGAAGCTCATCGCGACACACCATTAGCTCTACAGTTTCCGTCAAAATGTCTGCGTAGCTATAGGATACCCGCTTAAATGAATTTTCCGACTGATCGAGCTTGACCACAAATACAGATGGGTATGTTTCTTCTAGGATGCCGGTACGTTCGACTGTTTTGCGTCGACCACCGTTCGCGCGAAGCAAAATCTTCTCTCCTACAAGTCCTTCCAAGTTCCGCTTGATATCACTCAAAGCGTTCTTTGCAGCCACACACTCCACCTCTTTTCACGGTTTCAGTATAGCACAACATCCCCAACCGTGTCAAACAGGGGAAATATTATAGCAGTCTAAGTTTTTCTTTGTCAATCACCGATCACAGCCAACTTAACGAAATCAGAGAAATGTCAGGCCATTTTCCTAAATCAATACCGTGAACGGGGTAACCCAATCCGAAATTTTCCGCGCGTCTCCACCCCGCCAAGTCCTTCGGTACCCGTGATTGTGGATGTCACAATCCGAAATATATCGACCGTCTCATTGATCGGTGTATACGCGATCTGTTCCGCAAGAAACACTGGGTCGAGAGCATGAATAAGCACACGTTCAGGAGAACTCGCAAAATTCGCTCCTGACTCAAGCAGCGCCTCATAGTGAGATTGACAGGCTCCCGCGAAGATGATCAGTTCATCAAGACTGCGTTCCACTTTCCGCGCATTTTGGACTGCCCGCACAAAATTATCCGAGTTGCGATAGTTGTCGATGCTGGCCAGATTCGCCGATTTGACATCGTGGAGAACGCCGTCGTGTCCCGTGATAATCAGGATGTCCGGGTGATGTTCCTCTAGCAACTGTTCCATGGCGCCAGGCATGCTGACCTCGGGGATGTTTTTCCCGGCTGCGCGAATCCCCAATCGTCTGTACATTGACAGGCACTTTTCCAGATATGTGCCGTCTCCGTCCAGGTGCAGGACGCGGCCGGGAAGCTCAAAAAAATCATGCGGCTGCTTTCGTTTTTCCGACCGATAACCGAGTTTATCCCGTTCTCCCTGTCGTCGCAATTGCACCAGCCGCAGCGTTTCATGTTCGAGTTTGGCCTGGGATATCTGATATGATTTCCAGTCGGATTCTGTTACAATGGCGAGATCTTCAAACGGGGCGTCTGCGAGCAGGCGCAAATCCAGTCCCTTCAAAATGGCTATCCCCTGTGCCATGTCGAGCCCAACGACGACAAAGCAGATGTCCCGGGCATACGATTTGCGCACGACAAGATCACCGACTTTCCACATCCGAACCGCCTCCAACCCATCCTGTTGATTTCCAGCATGGTATTGTATGTGCGAATTCGGATCCGGGTGAAAAGTCCGGCAAATCCTACGATTTTGTGAACCGATCGGCCACTTTGGATGCGCCGAATGAGTCGGGTTTGATCTTTGTCTGATATCCGCTCTGGGTAACCCATCCAACCAGATCCTTGATCAGCGCTTTCGTTTCACCATCCTCCCCGATATCGAGATGCACCTCGACCGGCAGTTGCTGCCCAGAAGCCCCCAACGCCGTTTCCAGTTCCTGAACAACTTCAAGCGCCATGGACGTCTCCATGAAAATCCTCTGTCTGAACTGTATAGGCTTCTTATAGGGACGTTTTAAGAAATAAAAACGCGCACCCTTCCCCACCCTATGAATAACGATAGCCGTCACAAAGAGCGTTGTCTGGCGCGCGGCGTGAGGTTGCGAATCAGACCCGACAATCAAGCGGTATCGTTCCTCCATTCCTTCCTCGCGATACTGCCTGATGTCTGCCGCCACCTCGTCAATCGTCATGGGGCCTTTGCTGGGACTTATAAATTTCATGATCAATCACCGTCCAATCAAGTATGGACAATGCTCTCAGGACACGTCTCTGCCAGAGTTGCAAATTCCCGGATGCCCAGCGTTTCCCCGCGGCGTCGCCCGTCTATGTCTGCAACCGCCATCCAGTCCGACAACTCGGACTTGGCAAGCGGGAATTCACTCGCCAGAGCGTTAGTCAGCGTTTTGCGTCGCTTTCCAAACGCAGCGCGAACGATTCGAAAAAACAGTTTTCGATCAACGTTCAGCCAGTCGCCCTTGATACGCAAACGAATCACGGCAGATTCGACTGTGGGCGGGGGAAGGAAGCATGTTGGCGATACTGACGAAATGATTTCCGGTTGCGAGTAGTATTGCACAGCTACAGTCAAAGCGCCATAGTCTTTTCCCCCGGGCGTCGCCGCAATACGCTCTGCGACTTCCTTTTGCACCATCACCACCAGCGCAGAGAACGGCAACGAAGACTCCAGAATACGCATAATCAAGGGCGTCGTAATATAATACGGAAGGTTGGACACAAAACACAGAGTTGCCTGCTCGGGCACATGCTGCAACAGACTCTGAAAGTCCAGTTTGAGCGCATCTGCCAGAACGATCTCCAGCCCGCCATAGGACTGGAGCGTATCTTTGAGAACTGGTATCAGCGCACGGTCTTTTTCAACCGCGATCACCCGGTCAAACCCGCCTTCAAGCAGCGCCTGCGTGAGCGTTCCGATGCCGGGGCCCACTTCGACGGCTATACGGGGGCCGGAACCCGTTCCGGCGACCAACGCCGCTTCCACAATATCATCCAGGATGTGCGCGTCAATCAAAAAATTTTGTCCCAAACCTTTCTTTATTGTAAATCCGTGTCGCCGCAGCACGGCGCGCACAACAGACGGCTGATACAGGCGCTCGCTCATTGCTCCTCCCCCGCTTCGAGAGCGGAAAGAGCCGCTTCAAACTCCAGTCTTGACACACTCATGGCATTTAAACGCTTATGAAAAGATTTGGCGTTCGCGTAACCGATGCGGAGCAGCGCGCCAAGGCGCTCCCGCCGTCTTGCCGCCTTCGGCGCGCCGACAAGTCCGAACGCCGTCATGTCAGACCAGGGAACCACTTCACCCGGTTGATTCCATACGCTGCGCACTTTCTCCAGAGCCTCGGCAATTTCT
>JAKADD010000041.1 GCA_021820825.1 Bacillota bacterium | reverse complement strand
CCACTGCCGCGCCACCGTTGTCAGTTGCATTGCCATAGCAAGACGTCCCACCTTATCCATATAACTGCATAACTGCTTGTAAACATAGTATAAGCCGGTCAATATTTCGTATCCGCGGCAAACTCACCCAGTCACAGTGAAACTGGGCGATTCCTTGATACCATGGGATTTGTCCTTTATGTTAAGATGGCAAGTAGTGAAAGGAGCAGACAATATTGGCGATTTCGGCCCGCATGAAACGGCGTCTGACCTGGATCTGGGGAGCCGTAATCGCAGTTCTTGTTGGTCTTCTCACCTGGCAGGAACGTCAGGACGTCATCCGTGCGCTTCCCTATCTCGCGCACGCCGATTACGCTGTCCTGCTCGTGACCACCGCCTGCGAATTCGTGTTTTTCGTCATTCAGGGATATGCTGCGCAACTGCTGTACAGACTGTACGGCAAAAGCACATCCGTCGCCCTTCTGACCGCCATGCTGGTGCAGGCAACCATGCTGAACGAAGTCATGCCCACATCGGGCGCATCTGGCACCGCTGGTTTCGTCTACTGGGGAGACCGCCTTGCGTATGGCCTGCGCGATTCCATTGCCGTTGCGGTCTGGATGACTGTGCTCAGTTACATTGCGATCATTCCCCTTGTGGGAGTCTGTATTCGAGCGGTATTTGTCCTTCCGGCGGAACCGCGCATGATTATTGTGGACGCCTTGAAAGTCATGGTTTTATTTGCTGCGGCGGGGATTCTGGTCCTGTATGGACTCTATCGATACAGCCGGATGGCAGCCAGCGCCGATCACAAAGCGACAAACGCCGACGACGGTCGGTCGGAGGACGTTTCACACACCCGCAAGGACACACGTTCTGACCATACCGCGCGCCTGCGTAAGCGTCTGCGTCAGATCGGCGCGCGGTATGGTCGAGACACCCTGGCGGCAGAGTGGCAAAGAGTCGCAGATCAGCCCGGCCGGGTGGCGCTGGCAGTGCTTTTGCTCTTTGCCATCTATGTTGTTCGGGTGCTGATGCTGGAACTGTGTTTTATGGCGCTGCACACGAATCTGCAGCTCAGCGCGGCGATTTACGCCTACGCGCTGACTCTGCTGTTTTCCGTGGTTTCACTCGCTCCCACAACGCTTGGCGTTGTGGAAGTCGCGTTGACCACTACACTCGGCTGGTTCGGGGTGCCGATTCCGCTTGCTCTTGCGGGAACACTTCTGTACAGAATCGCATCGTTTTGGGTTCCCATCCCTGCTGGATTGCTATGCCAGTTATTTCTCGGAAAGCGCGTAAAAGCAAACTTAAGATCAACGTAACTGCGCAGCAAAACGATCGCATATAAATGTTAGAGTCATCATGCAGGAAATTTACGGTCATTGGAGAACATATTCAGTACATGCGGTCCAATACCGCACAGATTAGGAGGCCCTACATGAAAGAAGAGAGAGCGACGTCCCCATCGGCGAAACCGAGGGCGGATTTGGATGGGCGCGGTGAAGATTCAGCAACCCGGCTGTTTGGCCAAGTGGTCTCCAGCGCCGTTGAATCGGCGCTCAGCAAGGTAACGCGCAAAAACGCAAAGGACAACGTGGCAGTCTTCGTGGATTACGACAATGTTTACTGGACTTTGATGAACCGTTACCGACACGATCCCGATCATGATGATTCCGATAAAAATTTGTTTGAACGTTTATGGAATTTCTATGGGATGGATAATATTCGGATGTTTAAAGCGTATGCAGATTTTGAACAGGTCGACGCCAACCTGACGAGTCTACAGAAGAAACGGATCCAGATCCGCCATGTGTACGCGAATGGAAAAAGTGAAGACAAGGCAAAGAACGCGTCTGACATTGAATTGTCGATTGATGCGATGGAAACATCGTATTCGGACCCCAATATCACATGCTATGTCTTTGTCACGGCGGACAGCGACATGATCCCCATCATGAGTCGCATGCTGTACCGCGGAAAGTACGTCGAACTGTTCTATGTGGAAGACGCCATCGCCAAGCATACCGACATTCGCAACTATGCGCATGAGAGCCATGACCTTCTGAATTTCCTGCATGTGGACATCAGTCCCAAGAATCCGTCCGACTTCATTGAGGATGCGGTCGGATACATCTCAGAATGGCATGCGCAACCCGCCAACAAAACGAAAAATCTGGGTCCCAAATGGCTGCGCGACGGCCTCGCGGATTATCTTTCCATTCCGAGCAACACGGCGAGCCAGGTCATCGATCTGTTGCACCGCGGAAATTATATTCGCGAAGAACTGCGCACCAACGAATACGGAACGCATAAGAATATCATATTGAACACAGAAGTTGAAATTCCGGCGCGGGAACAACTGTCGACAAACATGTAGCGCACGGCGCCTCTGCCTGGTATCAGGAGACTGCTTCTGTACGCAGCCTGCGCTTCCGGTCGGATCGGTTAGCGGTTCCGGGCCGATCAGTTATTCGTACAACGCCTTCGACTCCAAACTGTAAAGATGAACGTTTTCTGCCGATCTGGTTACAATTGTTGCACGATGGCGTATGCCGTCGAATCTTGACAGATCGTGCAGATGCGTTTATGATTGTTTCAGTTATAGTGCCCCTATGACCATCCGCCCTTATTGATCCCGCCTTATATGCGCTCCATAGAGAAAGGAGGCCTTTGGCCTCCTTTCTCTATGCGTATGGCCGTCGTTCCGAACCCCCTGCCGCACCCCGGAAAAACACCGCACCAGATCTAAACTGGCGGAACCCAGTCGTTTACCGCTGTACCCTTCACGTACGGCGGTGGAACAGGGGCGCTGCGAAGCGTTTGCGCAGCCGCAACCGCGACGGCCCTGGCCATCTGATCCAGGTACTGCGGATCTCTAAGCCGAACGCTGTCCGTCTGGTTGGTCAGAAAGCCCACCTCCACCAGCACGGCGGGGCATGGCGCATGGCGAATAATAAACAGATTTTTGCGGCCCACCGGACGTTGATTGGATCCCGCCACCCGATTGGCCGCTTCCTGACAGTTTCTGGCCAATTCCATGCCCGCTTCCGAGTGGACGTCGTAAAACACAATCGGCCCCCGGTCACGCGGATTGGAAGAGCTGTTCACATGGATGCTGAGCGATCCGACAGCACGCGCATGCCGTATGAAGTCCAGCCGATTCTGCAGATCCCGTTTATGACGTCGCGACAGTGCGGACGGGAAAAGTTGGGATGCGTCCACATCTGTCTCGCGAGTCATTTTGACCACAAAACCAGTACCCTCCAAATAGAACTTCACACGCCTGGAAATAGCGAGCGTCAGATTTTTTTCCACCAACCCCGCGCCGGTTGTTCCGCCATCAATTCCGCCATGGCCCGGATCGACGACGATGATTCGCTGTATGGCCACAATCGGCAATGCAGCTGCGCGTGCTCCCCCGCTGTACGTATTCACAATGGAAGTGATCCCCACAAGCGCAAGAAACGCACAGACGCGCGCCAGACCCTTCTTCGATGCCAGAGATCGCAGCATGACAGTCCCCCAAAACAATCGAGTTCGTTCTTGGGGGAGCAGTGATAATCCAAATTTGGGCAGGCGCATAAGCGGTACATATAGCGTCTGAATAGAACCTCAGACGCTATATCTGGAATCACTGCGCCTGTATCGCGAACTTTCACTGCTCCCCTGGTTACCCTGTCACACCAGCGGCAGTTTCATACGGAAAAGATCGCGGCCGCCACGCACTTAACTATAACGAAGCCTCCGAGGTCTCTCCCCGTAAACACGCAACGACAAAATCCAGCAATTCGCGGCCCGTCAACTGATTCAACAACACGGAATTCGCCTTGCTCAGACCCTTCCCGCCCGTCCGTTTGCGCGCCTCCATCCCAGGCGACGCGCCGGTCAGATCGGCGGTTGGGATGCGCACGTTACGGGGCGGCGGCGCGCCAAGATCAGACAGTATCTCGCGCGTCAGTTTTTCAGAATTGCGCTTCACAATCACAGCCAGATCACCGACCGTTTCGACCACGCATCTGGCTGAACGCGGGTCCTGTACAAACGCAGTCTGAAGGGTCGGAGTTTGAAAGCGCACCAGCATCGCATCCCAAATCACCGCCTTGTCATAGGCGCTGACCCAATCGCGCACAGTGCGCAACACACTCTGCGCCACCGACGCGTGACTGAATTCGGTCAGCGCCCGCACCAGATCTTCATATTTCCAGCCGCGCTCCATGAGCAACAGCATGGATGCGCGCGTAATCCGGTACACCGACATCTCATCAGCCTGCTGCAATTCGCCCAATTGTCCCGCCAGATAGTGCATGATCGCAGGCGCGTCTTCCGAAATCAGCACATCCATATTGGGCTGCACGATCAACTCCATGCGCCCCGTACGCTGTGCCACACTGCCCGCTCTGACCACAAAACCGTGTTCTTCATGCGTACCGATCTCAAGCAATCCACAGAGACCAGCCATCTGCAAAAAAACGGCGATTGACTGCTCCAGGGCGCTGGATGCTCGTTCCGCGTCTCCCCCGAGAGCGTCCGCCAGACACCAGACGGGCGTCCAGTCCGCGCGCGACGAACTGGCTAGCCATTCATAGAGGATGCCCACCGCATGACGATGTCCAATACTCAGTACATTTCGTGTAAGCGCAAATACCTCCCCGACCAGTTCAACGTCAGACAGCATCAAAAATGCCCGCAGCTGCTGCCCGCGCAATTTGATGGAGCCGCTTTCGAGCGAAATCACACTCATCTGCTCAAGGATGCGAACGACCAGGAATACCGCGACCTGCACTCCATCCCACGGGCCTCCCGACACGGACGCCGGACTGTCCGCCCTGCGCAGGCAGGACATAAGCTTGGGGATTTCCCGCTTGTAAATAACGCTTGCTTTCGTGAGAGACACTTCATTTTTTGTCACATAACACACAAAGCGGGTCAGATCACGCAAAAATGCCCGAGTTCCGCTCGATGCAATCTGCACTTCTGACGGCGAAACGGAAACTGCCATGCTCAGGTTCTCGCAGATCACGCGATAGGACACAGCGTGAAGGGCGTCAGGCAATTCATAGCCGTCGCCGATGTACCAGATCTGCGTATGCGCAAGAATTCCTACAGCGACAAGACGCAGAAGAGCCGGCGCGGGGTCTTCGACCGCGCTCTGGTATGACGGCAGCGCCTGCAGTAACCGCGACTTGGCAATGCCGATCGAGAACCCGTCACTGCGCATCTCAAGGAGCGCAGTGATGAAAACAGACTGCTCAGACTCCTTCAGGCTACGCCATACGATACGAAAGCCTTCTTCGGTTGCGAGACGTTCCGCAATACTAAAGACAAGCGCATCTTTTTTGGCGGCGGGTTCCTCCACAGGTTCGCCCCCATGGCCGCCCAGCATAGCGTCCAGTGCGCGCAATTGCTTGGGTGTGAGTGAAAGTAACGTATAATCCAGACGCAACTAGACAGTCATCTCCCCTGAACGCAATTCTTCCAGATCGGCAATTTCGTATTCATAACCCTGTTCCGTTAAAAATCGTTGACGGCTCAAGGCAAACTCCTGATCTTTTGTTTCCTTCGCCACAATGGTGTAGAAATGCGCGTACATTCCCTCCTCCTTCGGACGCATGATCCGGCCTAGCCTTTGCGCTTCCTCCTGCCTGGAACCGAACGCCCCGGACACCTGAATGGCAACGCTCGCATCCGGCAGGTCGACGGAGAAGTTAGCCACTTTAGAAACGATCAGCGTTGAAATTTCTCCCACCCGAAACGCCTGATACAGCCGTTCCCTCTCCTGCTGGCGCATGGCGCCCGTGATGAGAGGCGCATTTGTGCGCGCCGCGATTTTCTTCAGTTGGTCGAGATACTGGCCAATGACGAGTATCAGTTCACCGGCGTGACGCTCCAGCAGTATCATGACGGCCTCTTCTTTGGCGGACGCCTCGGCGGCGATACGAGCCTTTTCCCGCTGTTCCGCGACGGCGTAATGGCGACGTTCCTCGTCCGACAGTTCGATCCGGACCTCCATGCAAAGCGCCGTGGCAATCCAGCCTTCCGCCTCAAGTTCTTTCCATGGCGCATCGAATTTTTTCGGTCCGATGAGCGAAAAAACCTCGTCCTCCCGGCCATCCTCGCGGACAAGCGTGGCGGTCAGCCCAAGGCGGCGGCGCGCCTGAATCTCGGCCGTGATGCGAAACACCGGGGCGGGAAGCAGATGCACTTCGTCATAAATGATCAGCCCCCAGTTGTGTCCAGACAGCAGCGACAAATGAGGAAATTCGTCCTTGCCCCGTGGTCGATAGCTAAGAATCTGATAGGTCGCGATGGTGACCTGCGCCGTATCTTTGTGTTCGCCGCTGTACTCAGCCACCTGATCTTGCTGCAGTGTCGTCTTTTCCAGCAGTTCGCGGATCCACTGCCGTGCAGCCGTGATGTTGGCCGCCAAAATCAGTGTGGATGTTTGCAGCAACTCCATGGCGCGCAGACCGATGATCGTTTTTCCTGCGCCGCAGGGCAACGTCAACACGCCTGAACCACCTGCCAGGCCGCCGCCCTGATGAAACGCGTCCGCCGCCTGCAACTGATAGTGACGCAGAGAAAAAGACCTTCCATCAGGCAGCATGGACACGATCTGAAAGGATAGGCGCGTTCCCTCCGTGTATCCGGCCAGGTCTTTCACCGGGTAGCCCAGTTTCGTCAGCGCCACCTTGACGGTTCCCCGCGAGAGCAGGGGCACCTCAACCTCTGTCGCGGAAAGCATCCTGCGCACCAGGGGAACAATAGACTTGTGATGGATAATCTCCAGCAACGTCATTTCATCCGCAGCAGCGAGAATAAGCCCCTCTTCGCCGCGCCGCAGTTCCAGAATGCCATACCGGTCCATGGTCTCCCTGATAAAACGGGCGATGGATGAAGGAACTTCATAGCGGCTCAATTGGCGCAATTGCTCAAGGATTTCCACAGAATCGTGGCCTGCCGCCGCAGCGTTCCAGAGCGACAGGGCCGTGACGCGGTAGGTGTGAAAATGGTCGGGACTCTTCTCAAGTTCCGCAAACTTGGCCAGCATGAGACGGGCGTCGTCCGCCCGTTCATTGTGAATGTCAAGCAGGATTGAGCCGTCCATTTGCACAATGACTGGACGCGTCTGCAAGTCCACTCATTCATCACCCCTTACAGTCACATGATTGTACATTCTAAGTCATATAATCCTACGAAATGTGTACGAGCAACCGCCGCGATCCGTGGGGGCACGTCCAATCTGCAGGAGCGGAACCTTAATGAATGATCAGATTCTAGTAGGACTCAGTTTTATCGTAACGGGCATTTATCTGACGCTCTTCTGGCGCAACCCAACCCTGGCGTTGCACGGTGTGCAAAGCGCCTGGCTCATGTTTACCAAAGCATTTCCCTGGATGGCCGTTTCCATGCTCATCGCCGGACTGCTCGAACGTTCTATTGATCGCCATTTGCTTTACAGGCTGTTTGGCGCACAAAACGGGTTTCGCGGCGTGCTTCTGGCAACGTTGCTGGGCTCACTCGGAACCGGATCGCGTTGGGGCGTCTACCCGCTGGCAGCCGCCATGCTCACCGCACGGGCCAGTCTGCCTTCCGTGATGGCGTTCACAACGTCCTGGATGTTGATCAGCATTCCTCGCAGCGCCTCTGAATTCCCCTTTTTCGGCATCCGTCTGACTTTTGTACGGATGGCGCTCAGCTATGCGGTCTCCCTGTTGGCAGGGGGCATCATGCTGTTGTTTACCCGTTCCTGAAAGCGCCCGCAAAAAAATACCCAGCAATGGGCGGGCATACTATAGAATGCGTCAAATATAGTATACCACTCATTGCTAGGCGTTAACCAGACAGGTTAACCTGTCTGGTTCGACTACAGGTGTGAAAGCACCGCCTCAGTCATCTGCGCAGTCGTCAACACCGTTTCCCCACTGCGGGCCAGATCTTTGGTCCGCGCTCCCTGCGCAAGCGCCTGTTCGACAGCGCGCTCAATCTGCGCAGCGGCCGCCTCTTCATGCAGTGAATAACGAAGCAGCAGGGCGCACGACATGATTGTTCCCAGAGGATTTGCAAGCCCCTGGCCCGCAATGTCCGGAGCTGAGCCGTGAATCGGTTCGTACAGGCCCGCCCCGTCGCCAAGGCTGGCGGACGGCAACATGCCGATAGAGCCCGTCAACACTGCCGCTTCATCACTCAGAATGTCGCCAAACAAATTCTCAGTTACGATCACATCAAAGGACTGCGGCCTCGTCACCAGATGCATGGCGCACGCATCGACAAGCAGATGCTCCACTTTGACATCCGGGTATTCCCCCTGCATGGATTGAACGACCTCGCGCCACAACCGCGAACTGTCAAGAACATTGGCCTTGTCGACTGACGTCAGCTTTCCCCGCCGCAAGGATGCGGCTGCAAACGCCCGCGCCACGACCCGCCGGATCTCGCCTTCCGCGTAGTACATTGTGTCGTAGGCATACCGTTCACCGCCCGCCAGTTCACCCCGCTCGCGTCTGCCAAAATACACGCCGCCGGTGAGTTCCCGTACAATCATCACGTCAACGCCCGAGGCGATCTCCGAGCGCAGCGGCGAGGCGGCTATGAGTTGCGGGAACGCTTTTACCGGTCGCAGATTGGCATATACCCCGAGCGCTTTGCGCAAGGCCAGCAGTCCCGCCTCGGGGCGCAAGTGACCCGGACCCACATCCCAGCGGGGTCCGCCAACGGCGCCCAGCAGGACCGCGTCGGCCGCTTTGACAGCCGCTTCCGTTTCCGCCGGAAATGGAACAGCGGTCGCGTCAAGCGCGGCGCCGCCGAGCAGATGCGACGAAAATTGTGCGGAAATACCGTTTTCATCAATTACTCTCTGCATCACCATGATTGCTGCCTGAACGACTTCAGGACCGATTCCGTCACCCGGCAACACCGCGATTCTGTGGGTCAACCTGTCCACCTCAAGTCTATTTTCCGATGAAATTCATCATGCCGCGCAATGTTTTGCCAACCGTTTCAATCTGATGCTCAGCGGACTGCCTACGCATGGCGGTGAAAGATGGTCTGCCAGCCTGGTTTTCGAGAATCCAGTCGCGTGCGAAGACCCCCTTCTGGATGTTGTCGAGAAGCCCTTTCATGGCTTTGCGCGTGTCATCCGTGACGATTTTCGGACCTGCGTTGTAGCCGCCAAACTCCGCCGTATCGCTGATCGAGTAGTTCATTCTTGACAGTCCACCCTCATAAATCAGGTCGACGATCAGTTTCATTTCATGGCAACATTCAAAAAACGCGATTTCAGGCTGATAGCCGGCGTCCACCAGTGTTTCAAAACCCGCTTTGATCAGGTCTGCCACTCCTCCGCAGAGCACGGCCTGTTCACCAAACAGATCGGTTTCCGTTTCTTCTTTGAATGTTGTGACCAGAACGCCCGCCTTGGTGCTTCCGATCCCCTTGGCATAGGCGAGCGCAGTGGCAAACGCGCGGCCGCTCGCATCCTGCTGGATCGCGACCAGCGACGGCACACCGCCGCCAGACTCATACACCCGGCGCACCAGGTGACCGGGTCCTTTGGGGGCGACCAGTACGACATCGACGCTGTCCGGAGCGACAATCTGTCGAAAGTGAACGTTAAACCCGTGCGAGAACATCAGCGTCTGACCAGGTCGCAGATGCGGCTCGATGTCCTCGCGGTACACCCTGGACTGCGTTTCGTCAGGCAGCAGGATCTGCAGGATATCTGCGGTCTTTGCCGCCTCAGCGACAGAAACCACGGAAAACCCGTCTTCTTCCGCCTGCGTCGCCGATTTCCCAGGGCGACCGGCCACGATCACACGCACTCCGCTTTCACGCAAATTCTGCGCCTGCGCGTGGCCCTGACTTCCATAGCCAATCACCGCCACAATCTTATCGGCAAGCACATTCAGGTCGGCGTCATGTTCATAATACATTTTCATTTAACTGTATCACTCTCTTTCGGTTTCAAATAGATTGTCGCGAGTATCTTGCAGATCGTCGCGCGCGTCTTGCGCGACAGTTTCAATCAAAGGACGGAAGGGAGCCGTCTCGCCCGCGGAGGCGCTTTCCAGGATACCCGACCGCAACAGGGCGGTCACGCCCGTACGGGCGATCTCCGCCACGCCAAAGGGCCGTAGCAGACCGATCAGGGCGTCGACTTTTTTCACGTCTCCCGTGACCTGTACGGTCAATGACGCATGCCCAACATCCACGACAGAAACGCGGAAAGGTTCCAGAATATGTGCGATTTCGGGTCTCGTCGTCTTGGTGGTGTGCACTTTCACCAGAGCAAGTTCGCGTTTCACAGTCTGTTCTTTGGATATATCGTGAACCTCGATCACATCGATCAGCTTCTGCAACTGGGAAACGATTTGCAGAGCCATGGCGTCATCGCCGAAACTCACGATCGTCATGCGGCTGAGACCCTCCTCTTCCGCTGTTCCGACCGTGATACTGGCGATATTGAAACCACGCCTTGCGAACATGCCGGCAATGCGCGCCAGCACGCCGGGGCGGTCGTTGACCAGCACCGAAATCGTCCGTTCCATTCCTAGCCCTCCCATTCCAGCGTCATCTCATCAGTGCCTTTGCCTGGGGGAACCATCGGAAAGACGTTTTCCTCTTCCTGCACAATGAAGTCGATGACAACCGGACCATCATGCGCGAACGCCTGCTCAATCGCAGCTTTGGCTTCAGTGAGTGTGGCGGCGCGCAGTCCAAGCACTCCGTAAGCGGTTGCCACCTTGACGAAATCGGGAGAGCTGATGCGGCTTTCCGCATAGCGGCGATCATAGAAAAACTGCTGCCATTGCCTTACCATGCCAAGGAATTTATTGTTGATCACAGCCACTTTGACAGGCAACGCATAATCGACGATGGTTTGCAACTCCTGGATGTTCATCTGAAAACTCGCGTCGCCCGCGATACAGACGACCGTGGCGTCCGGCAGCGCAACCTGCGCGCCCAAAGCCGCCGGAAATCCATAGCCCATGGTGCCGAGGCCGCCCGATGTGACGAATTTGCGCGGCTCTGAAAATGGATAGAACAGCGCAGCCCACATCTGATGCTGACCCACCTCTGTCGTTACGATCGCCTCGCCGTGCGTGCGCTCTGCGATGAGTTCGATAACCTCCTGCGGTTTCAGGCTCGTTTCGTGCGACCTGTAACGCAGCGGCCACTCCGCTTCCCAGGAAGCGATCTGCGTTCGCCACTCCTCGGTGTCAGCGGACAGCCGATCCGGGAGAAGCATCTGCAGGGCAACCCCCACATCGGCGACCACAGCGATGTCAATCGGAACATTCTTGCCGATTTCTGCAGGGTCGATATCGACATGAATTTTCTTGGAATGCGGCGAAAAGCGTTGCAACTTACCGGTTACCCGATCATCGAACCGAACGCCCATGGCGATCAGCAGATCGCAGTTTGTAATCGCCTGATTCGCAGCGTACGAACCATGCATTCCGAGCATACCGACAAACAGTTCTTCGTGCGCCGGAAATCCGCCCAGACCAAGCAGTGTGGACGCCACTGGAATTTGATT
>JAKADD010000040.1 GCA_021820825.1 Bacillota bacterium | reverse complement strand
GGCGTCGATCCTGCCTATATCTGCATGCATGGAAACAATAAATCTCCCGAGGAACTGCTCTTCGCCATAAAGGCCGGAATCGGTATGATCGTCATCGACAACTTCTATGAAATCGAGTTGTTGGCCGAACTCCTTGAACAGGAGGATGCAACAATCGACGCACTCCTCAGAGTGTCTCCAGGAGTGGACGTGCATACTCACGAGTTTATCGCCACAGGGCGCCAGGATTCCAAATTTGGCTTTGACCTGTACAGCGGGCAGGTCGACGAGGCGCTGGACCGCCTGACCGCGCATCCGCGCATTCAGTTGCTGGGCCTGCACTCGCACATCGGTTCGCAGATCTTCGACGCGGATGGATTTCGTGTGGCGGCGTCACGGCTTGCCAGTCTATCCGCTCATCTGGGGCGGCGCTATGGGATCTGGTTTCGCGTCCTCAATTTGGGCGGGGGCATGGGGATTCGTTATACCAGCGAGGATTCGCCGATTCCCGTGGAACGTCTAGTGGAGGGGATTGTAGAGGCGACCATCGCGTCATTCAAGGAATACGGAATCCCGCTTCCCAGACTCATGATGGAGCCAGGCCGCAGCATCGTGGCGCAGGCTGGCACGACGCTCTATACCGTCGGCAGCCGCAAGGAGATTCAGGGCGTCCGCACGTATGTGGCGGTGGACGGCGGCATGACGGATAATCCGCGGCTTGCGCTCTATGGCGCCAAGTATGAAGCGTGTATTGCAAACCGTGTGAACGATCCGGAGATGGAGACTGTGTCGATTGCGGGGAAGTGCTGCGAGAGTGGAGACATGCTGATCTGGGATGTCGCGCTGCCCAATCCGGCGCCAGGGGATATTCTGGCGGTCTCCTGTACTGGCGCATACAATTATTCCATGGCGAGCAATTACAATCGGGTTGCGCGGCCGGCCGTCGTATTTGTACGCAACAGCGAAGCGCGGCTGGTGGTGGAACGGGAGACGCTGGCCGATCTGTGTCGGCTTGACCGTTCGCTGGACAGCGCGCCTGTCGGCAGCCCAGGGGAGCAGTGATAAAGTCCGCGCCTGCCCTAATTTGGATTATCACTGCTCCCCTAGGCTGACATTGTTTCAGGGGGCGTCTGGGCATGCGCCGCCACAAGTTGCGGTCAACCCCCATACTCTGTCAGTAACGCAGAGGAGGAGAACGCCATGCTTACCATCATTGGCTGGATACCGCAGATTGTTCGTTTTTTTGGCATTTTTCGCGGCGTTGCAGGGTTCATTGGTCCAGTGTGGCCTTATGTGTCTAAATTGCTCCGTCATCGTCGGTCAGGCGCTGTGGCAACAGCCTTTTAGAGCGGCGCAGGCCACGACAGCCGGGTCCAGCGCGCCCGACTGTCTGTCCGCCGACGCAGGTTGGCTCTTTACAACGGCGCTGGCTACTCTGTATACTGACATTGACAATCCCATAACCTCCTTCAGGGCAGGGTGCGGCGTCAGGCCAATTCCCGACCGGTGGTAACGCACAACAGCGGAGTCCACGAGCCTACGGGCACGAACTGGTGAGAGTCCAGTACCGACGGTACAGTCCGGATGAAAGAAGGAGTTGCGGGGGAAACGGCAAGAGCCGTAGCCCTTGTTTTCTTTCGGCGCCCTGAATACTGAAGGGCGCTATTTGGCGTGACAGTTGGTCAATCAGGATGGAGCAGTCACATATGAACGATGAAGTGTACATGAAGATGGCGATTGATCTGTCGGAAATCGCCAGAGGTCGGACGAGCCCCAATCCGATTGTGGGAGCGGTGCTTGTCAAAAACGATCGCGTCATCGGATTTGGCGCGCATCTTCAGGCGGGCACAGCGCATGCAGAAATTCACGCGCTGAAGATGGCGGGAACAGAAGCGCGCGGGAGCACTCTATACGTCACACTGGAGCCGTGCGCGCATCATGGACGAACGCCTCCGTGTGCGCCTGCCGTCGCGGCGGCGGGCGTTCGCCGGGTCGTGATCGCTGTGGAAGATCCTTTTCATCTGGTGGCTGGACGCGGCGTCGCGATTCTGCGCGCGGCGGGCATGGAGGTGTCCGTCGGTTGTCTGGACAAGGAAGCGAGCCGCAGCAATGAGGTGTTTTTGCAGTATGCGCGGTCGGGTCGACCATTTGTCGTACTGAAGCTTGCGGCTACTCTCGACGGCCGCATTGCCGCAAAGTCCGGGCAACGTCTGGCGATCACCGGGCCGGAAGCGCAGCTTGCCGTGCATCGGTTGCGCAATGTGGTTGATGTCATCGCCGTCGGAGTGGGTACGGTGCTGGCTGACGACCCGCTGCTGACGACCCGGCTTGTCGCAGGCGGACGGAGTCCCGTGCGCGTGATCCTGGATCGCACACTGCGCACCCCTGTCACGGCCCAGGTGGTTACAGACCGCTCGGCGCTGACGGTCATTGTCTGCGATGATGCGGCAGACCCAAAGCGCCAGCAGGCTCTGGAGGACGCTGGCGTGGAAGTGTGGGCGCTGCCCGCGGCGGAAACAGACAACGTCAGTAGAGTGAAGAGTATGCTCAGGGCACTGGCCGCAAAGGGTTGGATCCATGTTCTCGTTGAGGGGGGGAGCACTGTTGCGGCGGCATTTTTGGAGGCGGACAGCGTCGACCGACTGTGGTTTTTTCACGCCCCCAAGCTGCAGGGCGGCGGTATGCCTGCCGTATCGGGTTCTGCGCTGACCACTGCGTTTGCGGGATTGGCGTTGCGCGATGTCCGCTGGAGCACGGTGGGAGAGGACAGCCTGATGACCGCCACGCCGGAGCGACGAGACGCAAAACTGTTGGGAGGTCCATGACATGGGCGGGATCTGAACGCGAGGGGGCGGCAGCTATGTTCACTGGATTGATTGAGGAGATTGGCAGAGTGACACGCGTTGAACGTACAGGTCGAGCCATGCTGCTGCGTATCGCGGCAGCTAAGGTTCTGGAAGACACCGTCATCGGCGACAGCATCGCCGTAAATGGAGTGTGCCTGACAGTCGTACAGTTGAAGGACGGCCAGATGACGGTGGACGCGGTTCCTGAGACTGTTCGCAGAACTACGTTGCGGGTTGCGGCGGCAGGCGATCAGGTGAATCTGGAGCGCGCCTTGTTGAGCAGTTCGAGGCTCGGCGGGCACCTGGTTGCAGGCCATGTGGACGGCGTGGGTACGGTGACTGACGTGGTCCGGGATGAAACGGCGCGCCTGCTGACCGTCGCCGCTGAGCCGGAAATCATGCGCTACATCGCGGAAAAGGGATCAGTCGCGATCGACGGCGTGAGTCTGACCGTGATGACCGTGACGGAGCAGTCCTTTCAGGTGTCGCTCATTCCGCATTCGGCGGCCATGACAACCCTGCTGCACACACGCAGCGGGAGCCGCGTAAACCTCGAAGTGGATATGATCGCAAGATACGTGGAGCGGTTGCTGAGCAGGGAATTGCCTGCGGGCGACTGCGGCGGTTCGACTGGTCTGACGGTGGAGCGCTTGCGCAGTTGGGGATACTGAAAGGGGATCGGGAGCATGTTTGCCAAAATCGACGAGGCCCTCGCAGCGCTGAAGCGCGGTGAAGTGATCATCGTGGTCGATGATGAGGATCGCGAAAATGAAGGTGATTTCGTATCGTTGGCGGAATTTGCAACGCCGATCACCATCAATTTTATGATCACGCACGGTCGCGGACTGGTCTGTGTACCCATTACCGAAGAACGGGCCAATGAGTTACAATTAAAGCCGATGGTGGAACGCAGCACGGATACGCTGAATACCGCATTTACTGTTTCGGTTGACCACACCGCGACCACCACGGGGATTTCTGCTGTGGAACGCTCGCAAACCATCCAGGGCATTATCGCGCAGGACAGCCTTGCGCAGGACTTTAAGCGTCCGGGCCACGTTTTTCCGCTGATTTCTAAAGAGGGCGGCGTATTGCGGCGGGCAGGCCACACAGAGGCGGCGGTGGACCTTGCGCGGCTGTGCGGAGCATATCCTGCGGGCGTGATTTGCGAAGTATTGAGACCAGACGGAACAATGGCAAGGGTGGACGATCTTGTTCTGATTGCGCGTGAATTTGGGCTGCTCATGGTCACGATTGCCGATCTGATCGCCCATCGCAAGGAACGCGAAAGACTCGTGTCGCGTGTTGCCGAAGCCGACTTGCCGACCGAGTACGGCGATTTTCGCATCATGGCCTACACCAATTCTCTGGATGGCAAAGAGCACATCGCGCTCGTGATGGGCGACATCGATCCTGAGACTCCCACGCTCGTCCGGGTTCATTCGGAATGTTTGACGGGAGATGTATTCGGCTCCTGGCGCTGCGACTGTGGACCGCAGTTGCACGCCGCGCTCGCGCAGATCGCTGACGAGGGGAAGGGCGTTCTCGTGTACATGCGCCAGGAAGGGCGCGGCATCGGACTCATCAACAAGATCAAGGCCTATGAACTGCAGGAAAAGGGACTTGACACCGTCGAAGCCAACCAGCAGCTTGGTTTTGCGCCCGACCTGCGCGATTATGGCATCGGCGCACAGATTCTGCAGGATGTCGGCGTTCGCGAGATGCGACTGTTGACCAACAACCCGCGCAAGGTCAGCGGATTGACCGGGCATGGTCTCACCATCGTGGAGCGCGTGCCGCTGCAGGTGGACGCGAGCGTCTTCAACGAAAAGTATCTGTCGACAAAGAAAACAAAACTGGGTCACATGTTAAACTTGTAGGAGTGTGTACGATGGGACAAACATTTGAAGGACATCTGATTGGAACAGGTCTCAGACTCGGTGTGGTCGTGGCGCGGTTTAATGATCTCATTTCCACGCGCCTGCTGTCCGGGGCCATGGACGCGTTGACCCGGCATGGAGTTGACGCATCCCAGATTGACGTTGCCTGGGTGCCGGGTGCTTTTGAGATTCCCTATGCAGCCAAGCGTCTGGCTCACTCCGGGCGGTATGACGCAGTGGTTGCTCTCGGTGCTGTGATTCGTGGCGCGACGCCGCATTTTGACTATGTGGCGGCCGAAACGGCCAAGGGCATCTCTGCGGTTGCACTGCAGTCGGACACGCCCATCGCTTTTGGCGTGCTTACAACGGATACCATCGAACAGGCCATCGAACGCGCTGGAACCAAAGCGGGGAACAAAGGCTGGGAGGCCGCAGTGACAGCCATTGAGATGGCGAATCTGACGCGTGCCCTGTCATCCTGATGCGCGTCTGTGCGAGTGGAGATCGTATGCGGCGTACTGTATGATCATTGAGACGATACGTTCACCCCATCAGACGATTCAGATCGCCGAGCGGCGCGGTGTGCGGTTCATGCGTTTTGGCGCCGAGCTTGCGGGCTGGCAGGGAGCGATGTTGGTCCGGCAGCCGTCCCGGCTGTATTTTCCGTATCAGCAGGCATTTGCGCTGCACACTATGTTGCGGCCCGCAGTCTCGCGGTTTTTGGCTGTCGGCGTTGGTACGGGCACTGCCGTCAGCCATGTCCACCGCAGACACCCGCAGGCAAGGATAACGGGAATCGATGTTGACGCGGCTGTCACGGCGGCGGCAAAACAGCACTTCAAGATGCCTGCCGATGAGCGGACGCAGTTTATCGAGGCGGACGCAAGGTCGTATGTACCGCGGATGGAAGAGCAGTTTGACCTGATCCTGCTGGATGTCTTTTACCGCGAAGAGATACCGCAGACTTTTCTGTCGCCCGTATACCTGCGGGCTCTTGCAGAAAGACTCATGACAGGCGGTGTACTTGTCATGAATGTGATTCTGCCGGCGACGGGACCGCACAGTCGCAAGTTGTTGGAACTGGGCCATTATCTGAACATCCTGGTTGGACCCGCCTGGTATATGCCGCTTGGCGTCATGCCGTTTTCCGCTCAAAATATCGTGCTCTTTGCGCAGCGCGATCCCGTAGCGACAGCGCCAGTTTCCCTGTTGCGGCGACGCGGGGCCCGAGAAATCGGCGCCCATCGGCAGACGTTTGCCAGGTACGCGCCGCTGCTTCCATGGCGCTTGAAATCATTCCGGAGAAACCCGGATAACTGACAGCAGAAGGGCGGGCGAAGGAGTGGGACTGTTCTCCTTTTTTGGGCAGGGATTCATATTCCGGTTAATCGCGTTTGTGATTGGTCTTGCCATCCACGAATTTGGCCACGCTTACATGGCGCTTCTCGTTGGCGACGATACGGCAAAAAAACAGGGTCGCGTCACGTTGAATCCTTTGGCCCATCTGGACCTTCTGGGACTCCTGATGATCCTGGTTGTCAATTTTGGCTGGGCGAAACCGGTCATGTTCAACCCCAACCGGATCAAGATCAATCGCCAGTTGGGCATTGTGCTGATTGCTCTTGCGGGCCCGCTGATGAACGCGCTGCTTGCGCTGTGCGCCATGCTGGCGCTGATTGGCATGAACAACTCCGGATCGGCGTTCTGGCTGACGAGTTTTGGCGGATTCCTCGTCAATATGAGTTACTGGCTGGCGATTGTGAATATCGCTCTGGCTGTCTTTAATCTGATTCCTGTTCCGCCGCTCGACGGCTGGAAAGTCCTCCGTTATTCTCTGCCGCTGCGCTGGCTGCCCCGCGCAGACCAATTTGAGAGACTCGGGCCTTTTCTGCTGGTGCTCGTGCTCATTTTGCCGGTCGGCGGGTTGATCATCAATGGAGCTATCCAGAGTGTGATGGGGTGGTTCGGATTGGTGCTTTAGTGGACAGTGGAGAATACCGGGTGCGCCTGCAGGCGTTTGAAGGTCCGCTGGATTTGTTGCTGCATCTGATTGAAAGCCAGGAACTCGACATCTACGACGTGCCAATCGCGCGGATCACGGATCAGTATCTGACGTATCTCAGAGAATCAATGGAGTTTCAGTTGGAAGTGGCGAGTGAATTTGTGGTGATGGCGGCGCAGCTGCTCGCCATTAAAGCGCGTTCTCTGTTACCCCGGCACGAGCCGCAGGAAATTCAGGTCGCGTATGGTCTGGATGCACAGTATGCGGACGATGAACGTGAACTGCGGGACCGTTTGATCGAATACAGGGCGTTCAAGCTGGCCGCCGAGTCGCTTGCTATGCAGTCGCATCTGCGTTCTGAGCGGATCGGTCGACTGCCGCTTCCACTGGATTTGTTTCAGGAGCAACCGACTGTGTCCGATTTCCTGGCTGGCGTCGAGACGCTGCATCTGCGCGATGCCCTGGCCAGGGTGCTTACACGCGTGAAAGTGGATCTGGAAGTGCGCATTGTGAGAGACCGGGAGACAATTCCACAGCGCATGCGTCTCATCGAGCATCAGGTGCGCGCTGCGCCGACCACGTTTTTCCACCTGCTTCGCAATCGCCGTCGCAGGGAGATTGTCACGGTATTTCTGGCGTTGCTTGAACTGATTCGACTCAACCGCATCGTCTGTCGGCAGGAGGCTCAATTCGGAGACATATGGATTACAGCGAACGCAGTACATACGATCCCGCACAATTGACGCAGGAGCCAGGCGCGCAGAAACAGACGGATCTCAAAAGCAGTTCAACAGAACCAGTCGGGGGCGCGCTGCAGGCGCTTGAGGGTCTGCTCTTTGCCGCTGGAACGGAAGGTTTGACGGACAGGCAGATCGCCGCTGTATTTGACATCGACGAAGCGCTCGTGAAACAGATGTGCCTGGACCTCCGCGATCTGCAGATTCGTGAAGGCAGAGGGTTTCACATTGAGCAAATTGCGGACGCCTGGCAACTCATGACGGCGCCGGAACTCACTCCGTATCTGCGTCAACTGGCCTTGGTGCCGCCTCCTTCCGCCCTGTCGCAGGCGGCTCTCGAAACACTGGCGATTATCGCCTATCGACAACCCATTACACGCGCGCAGATTGAGGACATCCGCGGCGTAAAGAGCGAGAAGGCTCTGGGCACGCTTGTCGCCCGTGGTCTCGCACAGGAAATCGCCCGCGCAGAGAGTCCGGGGCGTCCATTTCTCTATGGAACGACTGCTGATTTCCTCGACTATTTCGGACTGGGAAGCGCCCGCGATCTGCCGCCGCTGGAACAGCAGGATGACATATAATTTTTACTCTGAATACATAATATGGTTTGCGGAAAGTATATCCCCCAGAGCTAGTTCTTGGGGGGCCGCATCGTGGTATGGATGCTGATCGGCATGGTTGCATTGCTTGTTGCCGTAATTGGATCCCCGGTGACGGTCCATTTTCTATGGGAACTGCAGGGGGCAAAAGGTCACATCTCGCTCGAAATCCGTTACCTCTTCTGGCTGACATACCGTCGTCGCATCGCCATCGAACCGAGTGCGCACAATAAAAAACCGCTCCTGCATATCGCTTCCGGTTCTTCGACAGAAGCGACGGACCACGTCCATGCAGGCGCCGGGATGATTGGCGATCTATTTCATAAAGTGCACCAGATTCGCAATCTGTGGCCCGCCGTAGAGCGTCTGCTGCTCAAAATCACTGTGCGAGAATACGCGTGGCGCACAGACATCGGTCTGCTCGACGCAGTGGATACAGCGCTTCTGTGCGGTGGCGCATGGATTGCCATGAGCGGGCTCACAGGGTTATTCACCCAACTGTTCACTTTTGCAGAGTTGCCCACTCTGGGCGTTTCGCCAACGTTTCACAGGACCGCCTTTTCAACGCGCCTGTCGTGCATAGCGACACTTCGCCTCGGCAAAGCTATCTATGCAGGACTCGGCCTGTTGTGGCTGTTGAGAAGGGGGGCTGCTCGTGGAAGAACATCCGATTCAGTCGCTGATGCAGACAGCAATGGAAAATATCAAGGAAATGGTGGACGTGAACACAATTATCGGGGATCCGGTGGAAACGCCTGATGGCAGCGTGATTCTTCCCATTTCCCGAGTTGGCTTTGGGTTTGCGGCGGGAGGAGCTGATTTTCACATCGGTCGGGAACGCGTTTCAGCACACTCTGCGCCGGATGATCAGGAACTGCCGTTTGGCGGGGGCGCTGGCGGAGGCGTTTCCATAAATCCGATGGGGTTTCTGATCGTGGGCCAGCATGGCGTCAAACTACTGTCAGCAGAACCAGGGAATCAGCTTTATGACCGTTTGATTGACTTGGCTCCTGCCATGATGGACCGCCTGGAGGCATTTGCAAATGTCCGAAAAAACTCCGCGCTTGCTGCGGAGCATATTCATAAGCCCGTGATGTGATGCTGTCCGAAGTCCAAGCGCTGCTCCGGCGCTTGTTTTCTTCTGCGCAGAATGCGCGTGCGACAAGGGAGAGTGATTCTACATGGACAAGTCGCCGCATAAGGTACAGGTATCCAGACGTAAGTTTCTGTCATTCCAGTACAGGTTCATACCGGTCGTATTGACGGCGGCGCTGCTGTGCGCGACTGCCGCGCCTGACCAGACGACATACGCGCGAACGAGAGCGCGTCTGCAGCGCATCGCCGTGCCGCAGGTCTTGACGCGAGAACCTTCGGTGACAGCCGAGGCAGCCTGTCTCATCGATGTCGCCACAGGCCGCATACTGTACGCGAAACAGGCGGACAAGCGCATGCGCATCGCCAGTCTGACAAAGATCATCACAGCGTGGATCGCGGTCCGTTCAGGCAAACTGGACAGGGTGGTGACGGTCTCGGCGCATGCCGTGCGCCAGGAAGGGTCAAGCGTCTATCTTTCTGCAGGCGAACAGCAGACACTGCGCAATCTTCTCTACGCAATGATGCTGCGCAGCGGCAATGATTCGGCGATGGCGATTGCGGAGTTTCTGGGCGGCAATGAGCAACGGTTCGCGGCCATCATGAATCAGGAGGTTCACAAGCTTGGACTGACGCACAGCCATTTTATGAATCCGCACGGACTCGACCATCCCGAGCACTATTCAACAGCGCATGACATGGCGATCATCACGGCGGCGGCATTGCGCATTCCGCTTTTCAGGCAAATAGTGGGCACCAAATTTTATACGATTCCCTGGCCAAATCAAAAGTGGGATCGCAAGCTGCGCAATAAAAACAAACTGCTCTGGATGATGACCGACGCCGATGGGGTCAAAACAGGGTATACAAGGCTTTCCGGCCGCTGTCTGGCGTCTTCGTCCACGAGAGCCGGACGGCAGGTGGCGCTGATCGTACTGCGCGATGGCAACGATTGGGTGGATTCTGCGCGGTTGCTGACATATGGGCTCACCGCCTATGAACGGCGGAACGTGGTGGACCTGGTGCATGTAAGGATGCGCGCTCCCGTTCGCTTCGGTCAGCAAAACACGGTGCCGCTCAAGGCTCTGGGCGATGTTTCCTATGTGTTTCATCGCGATGAAACGGCGGCAGTTGAAATGAAAATCGTAAAATTGAAGGTGCTGTCCGCGCCAGTGCGAAAAGGGCAGGCTGCAGGTTATGTCGCCTATTTCCTGCATGGTCAAAAGCTTGGCGAGGCTCGTCTGGCCACGGCTGAGGCGGTGAAGGCAAAAGGGTTGCTGGGCCGCCTGCGCGATCTGTTTATGCAGTGATTGATTGAACAGGGATGGTCTCGGGGGAGGAGAACGCCTTGATGAATGTGATCTGGTTCGCACTGTTCATGACTGGAATCGTGGTGGCGGCGGCCACTGGCCGTATCGAGGCAGTTACGGAAGGGGTGCTGAGCGGGGCGAAAGACGGCGTGCTGGTGTCATTTGGCCTGATCAGCGTCATCGCGTTCTGGTTAGGCATGATGAAAATTGCCGAACAGGCAGGACTTGTGCAGAGTTTGGCCAAACTGCTCAGACCGCTTGCGCATTGGTTATATCCCTCTGTTCCGAGCGACCATCCCGCCATGGGCTCCCTGATTGCGAACATGAGCGCCAATATCCTGGGGCTTGGCAATGCTGCAACGCCGCTTGGACTGAAAGCCATGCGTGAATTGCAGAACCTGAACAATGATCGCGACACTGCATCCGCCGCCATGTGTACGCTGCTTGCGATGAACACGGCCAGTCTGACTGTCATCCCAGCCACCATGATTGGCCTGCGCATGGAATTTCACTCGCGGGCGCCTGCGGAAATCGTCGGAAGCACCATATTGGCCACGCTCATTGCCACAATAGCGGCAATCGTGCTGGATCGCTTTTTTCGACGGCGCAGTATGGGCAAGACAGAAGTATGAACGCGATTGCGGCACTGTCTGAATTTGCTCTTCCAGTTACGCTGGCGACAATCCTTGTTCTGGGAATTGTACGCAAAGTTCCACTCTACGATTCCTTTGTGGAAGGAGCGAAAGAGGGTTTTGGAACTTCCGTGAATCTGATTCCGCATCTGATTGCCATGATGGTTGCAGTCAGTGTGTTTCGTTCCTCCGGAGCCCTCGGTCTTTTGATGGGCGCCTTTCGTCCTCTGCTGAATGTTCTCCACTTTCCCACTGAACTGCTGCCTCTGGCGCTGCTGCGCCCCATCTCCGGGTCTGGTTCACTCGCACTGGTGACGGATCTCTTCAAGCATGCGGGTCCCGACTCGTTTCTCGGACGCGCCGCTTCGACCATGCAAGGAAGTACGGATACCACTTTGTACGTTCTTACGGTATACTTTGGCAGTGTGGGAATCCGCAATCCAAGGTATTCGGTTAAGGTTGGATTATTGTCCGATCTAGTCAG
>JAKADD010000039.1 GCA_021820825.1 Bacillota bacterium | reverse complement strand
AAGATGCTCAAGCATCAAATGTACGGAAGGATCAGTTTCGCTGTGTTACGAGCCCGAGTGTTCTATCGGGGCTGACATTCGATCGTCTGGCTGTCGAACTAGGTCGAAGCCGCTACGTCAACCTGCGTATTGTTCACCAAACCTCCGCATGTTGATTTGCCTCTATAACCATGTTTTTCAGGGCCCGCTCTTCTAGTTCAGTCCTATGAAAATCGTCATATGCCGAATGCGCGTGCGGGGAGGCAATAGGATGGGGGCGTATATCCGGTATCAGTGCCTGGTATGGGGGAATGTCTCCGTGAAAGGGTGTAACTTCGTGCTTCGCGGACACTTTGTAACCTTTTCGGCATATGAATCGTCTAATCGGAGACCATGGATGCCAGGAAGGTGATAGTGGAGTGAAATCGCGGAGAATGTTTCGCACAGTGTCTGTCGCTCTTATAGCGAGTGCGGCAATCATGTTGTCGGGGTGTGGAAGTTCTTCGTCTTTCGCTCCTCGTGGTGGAACCACTGTACGGGCAGGAACGGCGCAACGGTTTACGGGTATACACATGATCACTGCCAAGCAGGGCTGGGCATTGAACGGGTATCGGATCTTCAGAACGAACGACGCAGGAGTCTCATGGACCAACGTTTCCCCTGCGCACTTCGAGGAGGGATCTATACGAACGGATTTCCTCAATGCCAATACAGCGTATGCAGTATCCGTTCCATTCGGGAATCTGAAGAGGACTGAAGTGCTCATCAATCGCACCTCCAATGGCGGTCGCAAGTGGCAATCCACGCGGTTTTATGTTTTGCGCGCCAAATCAAAGGGTGGTGTTCCGTTGCCCCCGCCCCTCGTCAGTTATGTGGACTTTATCAATCCGCAGGCGGGGTGGATTTCATTGATTGATCCGGCGAATACAGGGGGAGGGCCGACGCCAGGCGAGGTATGGGTCACCAAAGATGGAGGAGTTCAGTGGCGCCCTGCACAACTTCATTCATCGATCGGGGGATCAGCCTATTTTCTCAACTCAAGAACCGGGTGGTTGTTCGATTCAACGGGTGCGGTCGGGATAGCCCCTGGCGAAACATATTCATTTGTGACGCGCGACGGCGGCGGAGAATGGAAACATCAAAGTCTTCCCGTTCTCCCTTCTCTGAGCATGGACTCTCAGACCGTGTTCTATGTGCGAGTCTGGCCTACTTCACAAGCTGTGGTTCTGATGGAATACGCCTCAAGCCGCTGGGTTACCTACAGCACCGTCGACTCCGGATCAAAGTGGCGCGCTTCCGCACCAGCGACGATGATTGGACAACCACCCGTTGCGTTTTACGTCAGTCCAACCCAGGGATGGCTCCTTGTCGGCGATGTGTTGTATCGCACTACGGATGGAGGCAATCGGTGGATAGTTGTCAACCGCTCACTCAAAAACGTACAAACGCTGGATTTCGTGAATCCAAAGATCGGATTTGCGCTGTCCTCGGGGAAACTTCTGTACACAGAGAACGGTGGATCCGTCTGGAGTCATCGGGGAAAAATTACTGCCGATAGAAACCGCTTGTAGAGTTCTATCGGCAGTCCAGCCCAGCTACGAGGGCAGGCTATCAGCGACATCATAGTCAGGATTCTCAACAAATCGGTAAATATTGAGTGTGCCTCCATCGCACCCGAATCACGCGCGATTAAGCGATTTTCCCGCTATTGTGAGCAGCTTGAAAGACTGTACTGATGGTGCCCATATTGTATTCCAGTCTGGATATTCAGACGGTTTACCCGTTAACTATTTTCCCACTTTCAACATGCACGCCAGTGTCGCTATGTTGATACTGTACGTTCAAGGGAGCGCCCGGCGAAGACCTCGAAAAAATGCTGATAAAAGTTCTGGGGGTACAATTGCGCCACTCGCGACCAACTGAATGATCAAGTAACAGATTGGCCTTTTTGGCAATCTTGCGGCGTTCAGAATGTTGAGAAACACATTCTGCACAGTAGAGACTTTCGTTTCGATGCACCCATTGCAAAAATGCGCGTCAGGCAATATACTGCAGATAAACGTTCAACGTATTTAGAACGTACAGTATAAGTTGCGCGAGCTCGGTATTCCGAAAGGGATGGGTTGCGTGAAGCATTATTTTGTCATAGAAACACCGGAGCAACTTCGAGTCGTCAGCGACCCCCTCCGCATCCGGTTGCTTACCATGCTAATCACACAGGAAGCGACCGGCAAACAGTTGGGAGACCAACTGCAAGTGTCGGCGTCTAAAGTTCACTACCACTTGCGCGAACTGGAAAGTCACGGATTCATTGAGGTCGTTCGGACGCAAGAGAAAAATGGGATCGTGCAAAAGTTTTATCGTGCCGCTGCCATTGACTACGTGCTGAGTGAGGACCTGCTCCCGTCTACGCAGGTTGACCCCTCCGTCATGCAGGAGGTGCTGGCGAATCAGTTGCGAATGGCCCTCTCGAGGGTATATGAGACTCGCGAGGAATATTTCCACATGAACCAGAATCGGGATGACGCCAGCTTCCCGTTGCTTCACGGGATGTGGGAAGTCCGGGCGGACCGCGAGAAATTGCTGGCGTGGCGGCAGAAGTACCGAGCACTCATGGGAGAGCTTAGCGAACTGGATCAAGCCCGTACCACGCAGGATGAGGGATCGAAAGAGGCAGACTCGGGTACGGGAGAGATATTTTTCATGACGAGCATTGGTTTTCTGACCGATATAGAGAATTTCAAGGTTGAGGAACCGGGCGCCCCTAAAGGATATCGAATCGATGTGAATCCGCGTACTGGCGAAGTTACCGCGAAACAGGAGGCTGCACGGGATGATTCCAGTACCGGGGGAGCCTGACGACGTATCGAAGGACACGGTGTTTCGTCTGTGGACAGACCGCAATTTTTTGAGCTTGATGGTCGGAACCTGGTTGTCTGCACTTGGCGATGGCGCCTATTTCATTGTCTTGGGATGGTTTGTTCTAAACGTAACCGGCTCAGAATTTGCACTGGGCACTACGCTTACTTTCGCCTCCATTCCGCGCATTGTGTTCATGCTCTTAGGTGGCGCGGCGGCGGATCGTATCGATCGCAAGCACATTCTCGTGTTGTCGTTACTGATTCGTGCTTTGATTCTAGCCGGATTTGTCGTCCTGTTGATCTTCCTGAATGGGAAACCGCCCATTGCAATTATTGATTCCATGGCGATGTTATTCGGTATTATTGATGCTTTCTTTTATCCGGCGAGCGGGTCTATCGTGCCTAGCGCCGTACCTGCCTCGAGTCTGGCTAAAGCAAACAGTCTGGTTCAAACAGGTCAACAACTCAGCATGGTTCTGGGTCCGCTCCTGGCCGCTGGACTGTTACTGTTACATGTCTATCAGGATATGTTTATGGTAATTGCCGTTGTCTTTGCGCTCAGTTCGGCTATTCTCACCCGGTTGCGCTTGCGGCGCCAGAGCGATCTTGCGAGTTCGGGCTCACCGGAGATTGCCGAATCCGTTTCGGTTTGGCGGGATATTGCGCAGGGTGTTCAATATGTATGGTCGGTCCGCATCCTTTTGATTGTTATGATGGTTTCCCTTGTCATCAACCTGTTGTTCATGGGGCCCATCAATATTGGCATTCCCGTGCTCATCAAGAGTTTCGGGTGGACGGGTGGCGCTTACGGAATGTACGAAGCCGGATTTGGCCTGGGAACAGTCTTTGGCGGTTTGGTTGTGTTCGTCATGCGCGGATTTCGCGGACGGTTTTTATGGCTGGGAGTTCTGGGTTCTATCATGGGCATGGCCATGACCGGAATCGGATTCGTGCACGTAGCTTGGGCGGGGATAGGACTCATGGTAATCATGGGGGTGGCGGTCAGCGTCGTCAATATTCCATTTCTCATATACATTCAAACGATTGTACCCGCGAACAAACTGGGGCGCACCATGTCTGTGCTGGCCCTGATGTCGATGGGGCTTGTGCCGGTAAGCTACACCGTGTCATCCTTTCTCTTGGAACAAAACCAGATCCCTGTTCGCGGGTTATTGTTGATCTGCGGACTGGCCATTGCCGTGCTGTTCGCAACGCTGTACGTATATCGCGATTTCCGTCAGGCGGAGTCGCACCCTCTATGGAAAGTGGGATGAGACATCGCACGATGCAGGAGTTCACCCATTCAACAGAGAAAATGTACACACAAAACCTGCGGACTTCTAGGAGGCAATTTTGATGCGGTTCTTGCACACGTCAGATTGGCAAATGGGCATGCGTCGTCACTTTCTTGACCAGCACAACCAATCCATATTCGACCAGGCTAGAGTCGACGCTGTGCGCCAACTCACGCACATCGCGCAGGAAACAGCATGCGCATTCATTGTGGTGGCTGGAGATATCTTTGAAAGCAATTTTGTCAATCCGCGCACCGTATCAAGAACCATGGATGCTCTGAAAGGGTGTAACATGCCCGTTTTTTTGCTTCCAGCCAATCATGATCCACTGGACGCAGCTTCGGTCTATCATTCCACTCACTTCAAAGCCTCCAAACCTGCGCACGTCACCGTGCTCGCACCTGGGGAGACGCATCGCATCGGCGATCACACAGAGGTCGTCGGAGCAACCTGGACATCCAAACGCATGCCGAGAAATCCACTTGCCGAGTTGCTCGAAACCCTTGAGCCTGTACATGAAACTCATTACAGAGTCATTGTGGCCCATGGCGCCGCAGGTAGTCTATCGCCAACCCCAGATCTGACGGAGGTGCCCATGGAAGCCTCGCTACGAGCAGTGTCGGAGGACAAGCTGCACTATTTGGCGTTGGGGGACAGGCATTCAAAAACTAAGCTGCATGAACGAATTTGGTTCTCAGGTTCACCGGAGCCGACAGATTACGATGAAGACGATCCAGGCTACGTTCTGGTGGTCGACTTGTCGCCTCAACAGTGCCTTGTTGAACCACACCGAGTCGCCACTTGGCAGTTTGTCCGCAAGACAATTGACCTTCCACTGGAACGTCCGGCAGATGCGGTTCGTCATTTTTTAGAAGATCTATCTGACAAATCCCGAACCATTGTGCGGTGTACATTGCGGGGAACGATCAGTTTGAAAGACTCGATCGAGATTGAAACGCTCATAGAGCAAGAACGGGAACGGTTTGGCGCCATTGAACGGCCGAAGCATCACGATCAGTTGTCCATTATGCCGAATGACACTGACTTTAGTGAGTTGCAGGTCAGCGGCTATGCGCAAAGTGTCCTCCAGCAACTCACTAAGGAAGTCCAACAGCATGGGGATCAAGCAAAGACGGCCGCGGGTGCACTGGCATTATTCTACCGACTGGCGGGAGGCGGACGGTCATGATCCTGAAGGATATCTGGCTGAAAAATTATCGCGGCGTAGTGGATCGGCATGTCGAATTTCATCCGAATGGAGTCACCCTGATTGTGGGGCCAAACGAAATCGGAAAAAGTTCCATTATCGAAGCGATCGATCTACTCTTTGAACAGTTTGACTCCTCTACCAAACAAGCAGTTCGAGCCACTCAACCGGTTGGCCGCGATGTCGCCACAGAAATCACGCTGCGGGCAGAGACTGGACCTTATGAATTTACGTACTCAAAAAGATTTCACAGAGATAAACAGACGCAGTTGGAGATCCATGCTCCGAAAATTGAGCGTTTGTCTGGTCGCGCTGCACATGACCGGATGTTGGCCATTTTATCTGAAACGATGGATGACGCCTTGTGGAAAGCGCTGCGCGTTCAACAGGGATCCGGGATTACCCAAGCTTCTCTGATCCAGTCGCACTCTCTTCGCAACGCCTTGGATCAAGCGGCAGGCGGCGGTGCGAGCACAGAGCGGGAAAGTGACCTTTATGCAGCCGTAAAGGAAGAATCCGAACTCCACTACAGTGAAACGGGCAACGAACGCGGCGCACTCAAACAGGTCAAAGCAGAGCACAAAGATATCCAAATACGACTGAGTGAAGCCCAGTCTGCGCTCGCCGCAATCGAACACGACGTCGCCCAATATGAACATTTGGAGCGTCAGCAAAACCGCTTGGAAGAGCAAGAAGCGCGCGACTATAAGGCAATCCAGGAGTTGAAAGAAAAACTCGCACAAGTTGAGAAGCTGGAGCGCGAAATCCATGATTTGAGGTCTCAGCATGAATTGGCAAAAAGCCGGCTTGAAACCATTCAACTGCAACGAACTGAGCGCAGAGAAAAAGCGAAACGAGTAGACCAAAAGAGAGAAGAACTCAGTAACGCAGAGCAAATCTGCCTCTTGTTGCAGTCCGAAGAGTCTGACTTGAACGCCGTTCTGACGACCCGTATCGCTGATAGTAACCGCTTGCGGCTGAATGTGGAGCGTGAGCAACGCGAGACAGAACTCCGTCAACGCGCAGCCGAGTACTTGAGGGACAAGCAGGATGCTGCGCACTTGAACAACCGAATCGAACAGTTTATAAGAGCGCGGCGCGATCACGTTCACGCAGATGAAGCCATAGCCAATATTTTCATGACCGACGAAGTGATGCAGCAGTTACGTACGCAAAATGACGCCATCATCAAAGCCACGGCTGCGCGTGATCTGAAGGCGCCGGAAGCCCACATTAATGCCACGAAAGAACTGGATCTGCAAGTAACGGGCCGTGAAACAGAGCGGATCACAGAAGGCCAGGAGCGGTTGATCCGCGTGACGAACCCGATCACCATTCAGATCCCTGGGTACATTCAGATTCAAATCACTCCGGGAACAAGCCTTGACAAAGTCACGAAAGAATTAATGAAAACCGAACAGCAGATGAACCAGTTGCTTACAGAACACAGTGTGAAGAATGTAAGCGACGCGGAAAGCAAATTACAACAGCGTAAAATGGCAGAACAGAGTAAACGTGAAGCCGAATCACGCATGCGAGATGCGCTCGGCGAAGACACATTCGAACACTTACAAGAACAGGAGGCTCGGATAAAAGACCGTATCGACACATTTCACGCGGTATGGCCGCCTGGCCGCCCACTGTCCCAACACTTGAGTGAAGCGCAGTCTGAGCTAAACGAAGCAACTCTTCGACTGGCCCAGGCGCGGACAGAGCTACAAGACTCTGAACGTGAACAAGATAAACTGCAGACCGTGACCGAGCAGAAAAATGCACAGTATAGAAAAGAACTGGAGCGCCGGCAGGTATTGCAGGAACAACTGGCCGAAGACGCCCAATCACTGGAGAGCGCAAGAAACCAGATGACTGACGAAGCGCTTGAATCGAGTGAAGAGGCGGGAATCCGAGACGCAGAGTCTTGGCAAAAGCAACTCGATACACAGCGAGACCGCCTTGAGCAGATGCAACCTGAAGCCGTGCGCGAGCACGCAGAGCACACCAGGCGCCTCCGCGAATCAAGAAAAGTCGAGGGAGCACGCACAAAAGAGGACCTGCTCCGCTTACGCGGTCGACTTGAAAAAGTCGAATCTGACGGAGTCTTTGAAACAGTGGAGGAACTGCAGTCTCGCCTGGCCAACAAGGAAACGGAGCTGGCGAATATCACCGCAAGAGCCGCGGCCGCGCGCTACCTTTATGAATTGATGAAAGAGGCGCGCGAAGTGTCTTATCGTTCTTATCGAAGGCCGCTGCAAGAGCAGATCGTAGCACTCGGCCGGAAGGTCTATGGCTCCACATTCAGCGTAGAACTGACAGACGAACTGACCATTCATGAGCGAATCATAGATCATACGCCAGTGCCCTATGAATCCCTGAGTGCGGGAACCAAAGAGCAACTGACACTTATGACTCGAATAGCCGCCGCTCAACTGGTATCCAGAGATGGCGCAGTTCCTGTCTTCATCGATGATGCCCTTGGATTTACTGATGACCAGCGGCTTTTGTGGATGGCTGTGTTTCTTGAACAACTCGGCCGCACACAGCAGATCATTATTCTGACTTGCAATCGGGATCGGTATCAGCGCATTCAACCAGTAACCATTGTGGATCTTGGCGGGTCAAACGGTATAATATTCACGTGACGTTTACACATCGCTTTGCAATCAGCAAGGAGGCCAAAAATCATGAGAACAATGAAACTTGGTAACAGCACATTGAAGGTGCCGGTCATCGCAGTTGGCTGCATGCGCATTAATTCGCTGGACAAAACCCAAGCTGAGTCATTTGTCCAAACGGCGCTGGAAGAAGGCGCGAATTTCTTCGACCATGCGGATGTTTACGGCGGTGGAGCATGTGAGGAGATATTCTCGGATGCCATCCATATGAACGATGACATTCGTGAACGGATCATTTTGCAATCCAAGTGTGGCATTCGCAAGGGTATGTTCGACTTTTCCAAAGAACACATTCTCGAATCGGTTGATGGTAGCCTGAAAAGGCTGAAAACCGATTATCTTGACGTTTTGCTTTTGCATCGCCCCGATGCGCTGGTAGAGCCGGAAGAGGTTGCGCAGGCTTTCGATATTCTTGAAAGCTCAGGGAAAGTGCGGCATTTCGGCGTTTCCAATCAGAATCCGATGCAGATGCAACTGCTCAAGAAATCGGTGAAGCAGCCTATTGTGGCAAACCAACTGCAACTGAGCATCACCAACGCTACCATGATCTCAAGTGGAATAAATGTGAATATGGAGAATGATCCTGCTGTGAATCGTGACGGCAGTGTGCTGGATTATTGCAGACTGAACGATATCACCATTCAGCCTTGGTCACCTTTCCAATTCGGATTCTTTGAAGGGGTATTCATCGGTAACGATAAGTTCCCGGAATTGAATCAGAAGATCGATGAAATCGCGGCGAAATATGAAGTCAGCAACACGACCATCGCCATCGCGTGGCTGTTGCGCCATCCCGCGCACATGCAACCGGTCACCGGTACGATGAACACGGGCCGGCTACAGGATTGCTGTAAGGCCAGCGGTGTTCATTTGACACGTGAAGAATGGTACGATGTCTATCGCGCAGCAGGCAATAAACTTCCATAAAGACGCGTATCATATGACCAACAATGATGGGCGTGTCCATTTGCACCGGCCACGTCCTGCAAAGCCAAGCTTTTTAGCAGGTTATTTATTCTTATCCCCAGATAGCGCAAGCAGTGATTTACAACATTGCGCGTTGTGCAGGACCAGTATATTGTATAGCTAACCTAATCATTACCGAGGAGGTGAACGTGGCATGGGAATGCCGATGGGCCGTGGCGGCGGCGGAGGAGGAATGTGGGGGGCACACAGCTGGCAGATGCGCGAGTTGGCCAAGTCGGAGAAACTCGATTGGCTTATCTTGCGACGGGCGTTCGCCGCATTTGTGCCTTATTGGCGGAACGCCATCCTCGTGTCGCTGGTCCTGCTTGCCACTGCGGTGGGTGGCGTCATCCCGGCCTACTTGACACAACGCATTATTGACAACGGAATCTTGCGCGGTCAACTCTCCGTGGTCATCGAACTGACTCTGTTTCTCATCCTGGTCGCGGTGGGAACGGGCTTGCTTGGCGTGTTGCAGACCTGGCTGAGCAACCTGATTGCGCAGGATGTCATGGCGGATTATCGGCTCCAGCTGTTTCGGCACGTGGAGCGCCAATCGGTTGGCTTTTTTGCCACTCGCCAGTCGGGAGATTTGGTCTCGCGCGTGATGAATGACGTGGGCGCGATCCAAAGCGTCATCAACAACACATTGATCGGGTTCGCGAGTAATATCCTGGTCATTCTCTTTACTGTTGTGTTTATGTTCAGTATGAATTGGCAGTTGGCCGTACTTGCTCTTGTCGTCGTTCCAGGATTTATCGTGCCCACACAGCGGGTCGGGCGCGCCCGTCAGAAACTGCAGGGGCGCATCCAAGAACGGTTATCCACACTGACCGTCCAACTTACGGAACAGTTTGGCGTGAGCGGAGCGCTGCTCACGCGCATCTTCAATCGAGAGAAGCGGGAGACGGAGCGATTCGACGCGGACAACCGCGACCTGCGCAATCTGTATGTGCGCCAGAGTGTGGTGGGGCGCTGGCTCTTCCTGTGGATTGGCATGTTTTCGTCGGTGGGGCCCGCTCTGCTCTGGGGCTACGGGGGGTGGCTGGTGATTCATCGCCAGATGGAACTGGGTACCATTGTTGCCTTCACCGACTCTCGGGCGGTGAACGACAGCGCCTGGCCATCGCTCGTGTCTTGCTGCGTGCGCCGCGGATCGTGCTGCTCGACGAAGCGACCAGCTCGCTGGATACGCTGGTGGAACGGCAGATTCAGGCCGCTTTGACTGCGCTTATGAAAGGGAGGACAGCCGTGGTGATCGCGCACCGCCTGTCTACCATACTGGCGGCCGACCTCATCGTGGTGCTCGAACATGGTGAGATCGTGGCGCAAGGAAGGCATGCGGAGTTACTGGCGACGTGCGGTCTGTACAGACAACTCTACGAGGCGCAGTTTTCCCCAGAAGGGCAAACCGGCGGTCTCGCCACTGAGTGGAACGCCGATCAAGTCGATCACAAGGAAGTGACATCCGTTGCCTTCTGAAAAGGATACACAGAACATAGCGGAAGCAGTGGAGACGTTCATGAGCGCGTTTTGGCGCATCAACCGCCATCTTCGCTCCGGCGCGCTGCAGCAGAATGGACAGCAGATCACACGCGTGCAGTGGATGTTTTTACGTTATCTCAAACGCACCGAACAGTGCACCATTGGACAATTGGCAGAGCGCATGAATGTGCGCCCGAGCACGATGTCGCAAATGCTTGATCGACTCGAAAAAGAACACTGGGTCACGCGTTCGTCAGCGCCAGACGACTCCAGGGTTCGCCTGGTTCAACTGACCGAGCAAGGGCTGTCGTTCGTTCACTCTGTGGAAGCGATCTGGCAGGAACGACTCGTGGCGCCTTTTATGACTTTGACACCGCATGAACAGACGACGCTGGTGGAACTGCTCCATAAATTGGCGGACGCGACCCAGAGTGAGCGATGAACCAGCGTGAGCCATTTTACTTGAAATGAGGAAATACGTTTGCATAGGATGCCTATGTCTTCGGTGGTCCAGCAGCTCATTTGGATTCGTGGGTTGCGCAGCATTGGGCAAGGCGCGATGGTCGTCGATCTCACGCTGTACCTCAAAGACCTGCACTGGAGCGGCGCCGCGATTGGCGGCGTTACTTCAGGCGCGGGTTTGGTGGGCGCCGCCCTGATCCTGGTGGTGGGCATCCTCAGTGACCGCGTGGGTCGCAAACCATTTTTGCTCGTGTATGAAGTGCTGACCAGTCTGAGTGCGCTGGCGGCGAGTTTCACTTCCTTCGGACTGGTTTTGGTGCTCGCGATCGTGTTGGCAGGCTTTGGCCGCGGGCAAAGTGGGGCAGCCGGTCCGTTTAGTCCTGCGGAACAGGCGCTGCTTGCGAGGTATGTTGTGCGATACGACCGGGGACGGGTTTTTAGCTTGAATAATGCAGTTGGGTTTGTGGGGATGGCCATTGGGGCGATGTTGGGAGGTCTGCCTGCATTGCTGCACAAGGCGACGCCTCTCGTCGCGTACCGACCCGTTTTTTTGACTGTGGCTGCGCTGTCTCTGGTGTGTTTCCTGATCATTACCCGCATTCCGGAAACACAGAGAGAGAATGCGCAGCGTCAGGAGGGTTCCGATCCTGCTCTGGAGCAATCTGCCCAAAAGGAAGA
>JAKADD010000038.1 GCA_021820825.1 Bacillota bacterium | reverse complement strand
GCCTTCCGTCAGGCATATATTGCGTGTGGCCGAGTTCAACAGCCCGCCCGCTCACCCCTGCGTAACTGTCACCGTCCAGAATCATGCCGCCGCCTACATACTCGCCGAGATATACATACAGAAATGTCCGTGGAACGCGCCCTCGCCCCATCCAATATTCACCTACGGCAGCCATCTGGGCATTGTTTCCGATGATGATGGGGTATGAATAACGATGCTCAAGTTCTTCTCTCAATTCGACCTGTGATCGAAATGGAAAACTGGGATATCCACCCACAGTGTCCGTTCTGAAGTTTTCAAACATGGGAACTCCCAAGCCTATACCAAGCAGATTGGTTGCAACGGCGCTTTCACTTATAAGACTGTCGATAATACGGGACAGATCCCTTTTCATCTGAACGGCATTGTCTCGATTGCCTGAGATTTCGCAGCGTTTCAGTATATTTCCGTTTAAATCGATCAACGCGCCTACGATACGGCTGTACTGGACCTGAATTCCCAGAGCAAAGCGCGCGTCTTCGCGAACGACCAGGTTGGTGGGGATCGCTCCCCGCCGCCCTTTCTGGACGCTGCCAGTCCGTTCCAGCACCAACCCGTCATCAATCAAAACCTTGACCAGATTCGACACGGTCTGGGGAACCAGCAATGTGCGCGTTGAAATCTCTGTACGGGATATCGGTCCATACAGTCTGATATGTTCAAATACAACCGATTTATTATAATCCTGGCCCTGCTTTTGATTGGTTCCATAGAGTCGATAATCGTTATCCATAAATATATTATAAATCCATCCGCTTTAATAAATCAAGGGTTCGTTCTTGCGAGAGCTCGCAAGAACGAACCGACAGTCATAAAGAACCACACTTCACGACGCCGCGGCCTACCAGTCGACCAGCGGCACTTCCGGCTTCCGTTCACCAAGAACGACCGGCTGCGGCGCGCCGTGATCGCGAAAGCGCTCAATCGCCTCACGTCCATACAGATCAAGTCCCGGAGGTTCCGCATGTGCGTTTAACAGCGTGGGATCAATGCCATCCGACGGCAGGTGCGTATACTCCCATTCACAGAGCAGTCCGCTCAATTCATTGATGACGTCTGGATGCTGCGCGGCAACATCGTGCTGCTCATACGGATCATTGTGCTTGTTGAACAGTTGGACGGCCGGATACTTCCATTCACCGCCATGAAGTGTGCGGATCATCTTCCAATCAGGCGTAACCACAGCGCGCTGCGCTGTATACAGCCCATGGCCAATCACCAGATAATCGCGTGCGGCGGCCTGTGAATCCTGCAGGAGCGGCCAGAGCGACTGACTGTCCCATGCTTCCGGCGGCTCGACGCCAAACGCGTCCAGCACCGTTGCGGCTATGTCAAATTGATACACAAGACGGGTGCATGTCTGACCGCCTTTAACGCCCTTTGGATAGCGCACCAGAAGCGGAATCTGGTTTGTGGTGTTCATCGTCGACCAGTGCTCGACATACACACCGTGTTCACCGAGCCCCTCGCCGTGATCCGCAGCCACGATGATCATGGTGTCTTCCGCGATGCCCAGCGCATCTAACCGTTTCAGCAATTGACCGACATAAAAATCCACATAGCGGATCTCGGCGTCATACTCGTTGACCACTTTGACGTAATCCTCATAGGTGTGTATTCCCATCATACTCGCAGAGTGCCACCAGTCGTCGCTTTGCTGCGCAGCGATTTGTTCCGGTGTCGGGTACGCCGGCAGTGGGCCGTCTTTGATGGCGTCGATACACCCCTGCGGCGCCGCATAGATCGCGTGCGGATCCCAATACTGGACATACAGGAAGAAGTCATCATTTGCATGCTGATCCAACCACGGCAACACGAGTTCATTCATTTTCCAGGCAGGCGTTTGCTGGAACGTCCACCCGACAGGATCGTGATAGTCGCCCCACCCGCCATAAAACCACGGCGACGGGTGGCGTCCAAAGGTCGAGAACGCCGCTGAATGAACACCGTTTTCACGCAACACCTCCGGCAGCGTCGGCGCGTCCTGTTTCATCTGCATGCCGCGCTCCCCGTGCGTCACAATTCCATTCTTGACGCCAAACATGCCGCTGATTGTCGCCGCGCGCGATGGCATGCAGGGACTATCTGACGTAAAACACTGCGTAAATTTCACACCGCCGGTAGCCAGTCGATCAAGATTCGGCGACGTGGGGCGCTGATAGCCGTAACACCCAAGGTGATCAAAACGCAAACTATCAATGTCGAGGTAAATGATTTTCATGATCTGACCACTCCATGACTATTTCAGTTGACTTGCCTGTGCAACCACGTTTGGCAGCGCATAGGAGCTGTATTTGGGCACTGCCGGGAGCGCCTTCATTGCAACAAACGTTTTTGCCAGACTATCGAACCATGACTTCACAGCGCCCGACTGGTAGTCCTGGAGAATTTGCGACTTGGTCGGCCACACAGCGGAACTGATCGTTTGCTGCAGCAAAGGACCTGGTACGTTGGTCAACTGTGAGGTCCAGTTGACGGTTTGCGACATATGCTTCGTTTTATAATTCATGGCCTGCAGAATCGCCCCAACAAACCGTTTCACGGTGTTTGGGTGCGCGATTGCAAACTGGTTGGACACAGTCCACACGTCAGGAAGCGAGACATTTGGAAAGTACGTGTGATCGCTCACAAGTATGTGCGAACCCGGCAGCCTGCTCATCGCCTCGGTGGTGTTCGGGTCCCAGCCAGCCATGATGGGCGCGCGATTCGATAAGAAAGCGGGCACCTGCGCGCTCGGGGCCGTATTGATCATATTCACGTCGCCAAGCGATAAGCCCGCGGAATGCAACGCCTCATAGAGGATGATTTCTCCCGTTGTTCCGACCGGTACAAGCACCGATTTGCCTTTCAGATCGGCAACTGTCCTGACACCCGAGTGCGGGGCGACAACAATGCTGTCACCCATGGATATACTGTCGACCAGAATCACTTTCGCTTTGCCTTTCATCGCCAGAAAAATCGCGCCTGGCCCAATATACGCGATATTGACCGTGCCAGAAGCCATCGCATCCAATTCAGCAGGGCCTGTCTGAAAATTATCCAGTTGAACATTCAGGCCCGCTTTCTTGAAGTACCCTTGTTTCTGTGCAACGGCCAGGCTGCTGGCTCCACCCATGTTTGGCATATACGCGACAGTGATCGACGCAGGCGTCGAACTGACCGCTGTGTTCGTGCCCGTACCGGTAGTGGAACCGACTGCGCCATTGGCGCCGCAGCCGACAGTTACAACCGAAGCCAATAAGACAGCGATCCCCAGTGTTGCCGTATTGCGCGTTTTCATATCGCTCTCCCCCTCATTCCTGTTCGTGCAACAAACGCCACACTTCATTTTTAAGCTCCAATAAACGCGACCCAAAACGCACCGACTGGTCACGCACTTCCGGCAGATCGACGGTCAGCTCGCGCTTGACGCGCCCCGGTCTCGCCGCCATCACAATGACGCGTTGAGCGAGAAAAATCGCTTCCTCCACATCATGGGTGATAAAGATGATCGTCGATCGCAGTTCACGCCAGCTGCGCAGCAAATCTTCCTGCAGTTGCGCCTTTGTCTCCGCATCAAGCGCTCCAAACGGTTCATCCATCAGCAGCACTTCCGGCTCTGCCGCGTACGCGCGCGCAATGGCCACACGCTGTTTCATACCGCCGGACAACTGTTTGGGCAGCGCATCCGCAAATTCATTGAGGTTGACCAGCGCCAGATAGTGACGCGCCAATGACGCTCGGTCTGTTTTCGGCACTCCTCGCAACCGCAGGGCAAATTCGATATTTTTGCGTACAGAGAGCCATGGGAAGAGCGCATACTGTTGAAACACAATGCCCCGGTCTCGCCCCGGTCCTTTGACCAGATTACCGCTGACAAGAATGCGCCCGCCCGATACAGACTCTAAACCGCCGATCATATTGAGCAGCGTCGTTTTGCCGCAGCCAGTGGGCCCCACAAGGCAGATGAACTCGCCCGATTGAACCGTGAGATTCGTTTCGGACAACGCGAGAAATTCCTGTCCTTTCATGAGGTACCGTTTCGTGACGTTTTCCAGCACAATTTTTGCAGCGGATTCTACAGCGTCGGTCATTGTATCTTCTCCTGCCATGATGTCATGCTTCGTTCCAACCAGAGAACACCCCGGTCCATCAAGATGCCGATGACGCCAATGATTAAAATTCCAAGATAGACAAGCGGCATTTCAAAATAGTTGCTGGCCTGCTCAATCAGCACGCCAAGACCATGCGACGCCGCAATCAGTTCTGACGCCACCAGCGTCGTCCAGGCGGCGGCAATGCCCAGGCGGACAGCCGTGAAAATATGCGGGATGGACGCTGGCATAATCACACGGACAAATAGATCGGCGTCGCGGCAACCCAACACTCGGGCCGCCCGGATCAGCGTCATATCCACCTGCTTGACGCCCTGATAAATCGTCACAACCATCACCAGAAACGCGGCAAGAAAGATAACGAATACTTTCGCGACCTGACCCACCCCAAGGTACACGATCACCAGGGGAATCATCGCGATGGGCGGAATCATGCGAAAAAATTGCACCCATGGATCAAACAGCATCCGCGGCGTTCGATACCATCCCAAGAGAAATCCGACCAGCACAGAGGCTGCAAACGCGGCAAGAAATCCTTCGATAACGCGTGTCAGGCTGACCACGATATCAAGTACCAGCGGGCCGCCCTGAAGCCCCGTCAGCAAAGCGCCAAGAACCGCGACAGGACTGGCCACAAGCACAGGCGACAACATACCGGCAATCTGCCATAACAACACACCGCCGACGATCGACACCGTAGTCATGACCGCGCTCTTATTCCACCATTTCATGATGGCGAATCTCTCCCCCCTTCCAAAATTAAACGCTTACATAACAAGTTCGAGTATTATTATAATCCATTGGATTTGTTATTACAATCGGGATTAAATACCAGAAAAATGCCTATATTCGTCAATCACCGTCAATATTGCCGATCCAGATCCACCCGATTGACGCCCGGCTCTTTTCCGTCCAGATAAGCAGACAGATTCTCGACAAAGATGTCAATCACGCGCTCATCGTAGCGCCCGGTCGTTCCTGAAGTGTGCGGCGTGATGATGACATTGTCCATGTTCCACAGAGGACTGTCTGCGGGCAGCGGCTCCGTCTCAAATACGTCCAGCCCGGCGCCCGCGATGCGCCCATCTTCGAGCGCTGCGATCAGAGCCGCTTCATCTGTGGTGCCGCCGCGGCCAATATTGACGTAAAATGAATTTTCCCGCATGCAGGAGAATTGTTCCTTGCCCATCAGTTGACGTGTGTCATCCGTTAACGGCAGCGCATTGACGACATAGTCGCACTGTGCCAGCAGTTCGTTCAGGCCTTCCCTGCCATACATCGCATCAATCCAGGGCGCCGGTTGCCCGGAGCGCCGCAACCCGTATGTCTGCATGCCAAATGCTTTGCCCAGCCTGGCTATTTCTGCGCCGATGGCGCCGACGCCCAGGATGCCCAGACGACTTCCGTGCAGTTCCAGAGACAGATCATCGTGAGACCAGGTATGGTGGGCCTGGTTTCGGATGTAAGTATGCAACTTGCGCGTCCACGCCAGCAGCATGGCCCAAACGGTTTCCGAGATGGGAAATGCGTGCACGCCGCTCGCGTTTGTCAGGATGATGTTCCGCCGCCTGAATTCCTGGAGCGGCATGCGATCGACGCCTGCGCCCCAATTGTGAATCCAGCGCAACGGGGTCGCTTCTGTTCCCAGACATTGCGCTTCGGCTTTGCGGCTCCAGCCCCCGATAATTTCCGCCGTTTTTAAATGGGACAGCCAAAGGGAACTGTCCTTGCCATGAACGATCTCCCAACCGGGCGCCGCCGCCTCGATGCGCGCCCGCGATTCATCTGTCAGTTGCAATACAAAAACGATTTTTCCCGCCACGGTATGCACCTCGAATTCCACTGGTATCTTAGAAGACAGTATACACCTTTGCATTTCGTGCGGGTCCCGATTTTGCCGCCCAAGCCGCTGCCTCCTGCAGTGTCACAGCGTCTCCGAGCAGCGCAGCAGAATCCACCGACCCCGCTGCAAGCAGCCGCAATGCGCGGTCCATCGTATACGGACCGACAAAACTGCTGACGATGTTTATCTCATCGCGAAAGAGGCGCTGCGGGTAAACCAGCGCCGCATCCTCTGGGTTGGCCACGCCGTACACCAGCAGTTCCCCGCCCTTTCGCAGCGAACCGAGAGCCGACTCGAAGGCGCTCAGGGAACCTGACGCTTCAATGGCCAGATCGACCGACAGCGCTTCGGCGCCGTCTGTGGCAAGGACTGCTGTGGCGCCAACACGAAGCGCCTTCTCCCGATGCCGAGCATGATGGCTCACGCCAATGATCGACGTGGCGCCGAGAGTCCGAAGACATTGGATCATCATGATTCCGGCGGTTCCCAGCCCCCATACGGCAGCCGACATCCCTGACCACGTGTGCACCCGATCGAGTGCATGAATGACACAGGACAGAGGTTCGGCGAGAATTGCGGCTTCCATGCCAAGCCCTTCCGGAACGTGGTGGCATTGCCCCTCCGGAACTGCCATATAAGGCGCAAGTCCGCCGTCTCGCGACACGCCAAACGAAACCAGCCGCTCACATAAATGCGGGCGGCCATTGTGGCAATACGCGCATGTACCGCACGACAGGTTCGGATCGACGCTCACCCGGTCGCCGCCATGCAGCGACTTGACGCCTGCCCCCGCCTCCACGACTACGCCTGCGATTTCATGCCCCAGTACGACCGGAGAACGCGCCGAGTACGATCCGTCTGCGATATGGCGGTCGGTTCCACAAAGACCTGCCGCTGCCACGCGAAGCACCACTTCACCCTGTCCAGGACGCGGTTCCGGCCAATCGCGCACCTCCGTCTGGCCAGGCCCAGAAAAAACAAGCGCCTGCATGGCGGTTCCTCCTTGCGTCAGTCGATGTCCGGCGAGCGACGCAAACGCATGCGCCCGCCGGACCGACCCTTCCCTAGTTCTTGTAGTACCATTTGGTGATTGCGGGGTTGTGTTTATTGCCCTGATCAGCCATTACATTGGCGAGCACGACATTCTTCACGATTGCCTTTCTATGTCCTGAGAGGTAGTCGTATGCATACAGAACTGCCATCTGCCCTTCCAGATATGGCTTCTGGACGATCAGCGCCTGCACTTCGTTCTTCATAAGAAAGCCGACGGCGATGGGCTCGGCGTCGTACGCAATAATCTTGACCTGACCCGATTTTCCTTTCGCCTTGAGCGCCTCGGCGACACCTCCTGAGTTCACGTCATTCAGCGCAAATACTCCCTTGAGATGAGGATGCGCAAGCAGGATGTTTTCCGTGTCGTTGGATGCAGTGCTCTGTTGATCGTTGGTGTATTCAACAGCGACAACGTGAATCTTTGGAAATTTTTTAATTTCGCTAAGAAAGCCCTGCTGACGTTGGTCAGTGGTCGAGATACCCGGCGTCACGTTCATCAGCGCAACATCGCCGCGATAGCCGATCATTTTTGCCAAGGTTTCGGCTGCCAGAGCGCCGCCCTGGATATTGTTCGATGTGATGCGGCTGACCAGTATGCCTGGATCATTGATCGTGGTGTCGACTGTGATGACCGGTATGCCAGCTTTTACTGCGCTTTTTAGCGGTGGAATCATGGCGTTCGCGTCATTGGGCGCAATGACCAGAAGATTGACCTTTTTAGTCACAAGGTCGTTTACGATCTGCGCCTGCATCACGTAGTTCCACTGCGCCGCACCCTGCACATCCAGATTAACGCCCAGTTTGGCGGCTTCGGCGCGCGCCCCTTGCAACATGCTGATATAAAATGCGTCCGTTGTGATCCCCGGCACAAATCCGATGGTCCACTTTTTGTGCGTGGGCGCATGGTGTGCAGCGGCAAAAACGTTCGGCGACGCAATTGCGGAAAACATGCCTGCAGCCAACGCCACAGTGGCCAGAGTTGCTGACCATTTCTTGCGAAGTGTGCTCAAGTGAGTGACCTCCCCTATGATGATATATCTAGCGACTGGCTCATCCGACCCGTGAAGGGCCGGGCTCGAACCCAGGGCAACAGGATCACGCCATGCGATGGCGAAACTGGTCGATCCACACAGCGATAATGATGATTACGCCGATTGCGACGGTTTGCCAATACGGCTGAACACTCAGAATCACAAGACCTGTTATGAGAACAGAGATGATAGCGGCTCCTATGAGCGTTCCGACAATCGTTCCCCGTCCGCCAAATAGACTCGTACCGCCGATTACGACAGCGGCAATCGCATTCAGTTCATCATTGGCGCCGGTCAGGGGCGATCCAGTGGCAAAGCGCGTCAACAGCAGAATTCCGGATAAAGCCGCAATGGCGCCCGAAACAGTGTACACTTTAATGAGATTGCGACTGACCGGAACGCCCGCGCGCCGCGCTGCCTCAGCATTGCTGCCGATTGCGTACACATAGCGGCCAAAGCGTGTCTGGTAAAGAACGACACCCGCCGCAATCAGGCACAGCACGGTCACAAAGGTGGGGAAAGAGAACACGCCCAACACAGTGGCATTCCCGATATTGGACAACTGATTGGGCAGATTCACGACATCCGTGCCTCCAGACAGGATGAATGTCAACCCGGTGGCAATTCCCATCGTTCCCAGCGTGACGATAAATGGCGTCACTTTCATGGCGGTGATGATCCACCCGTTCAAAAAACCAAACAACGCCCCCGTCAGCATCCCCGCCAGAGTGCCCGCCACCATGGCCAATGTGGCGCCCCGCGGTTCAAGCGCAACCATGACGAGCGCGGCCACGATTCCGGCGAGTCCTTCAACCGCCCCCACAGACAGATCGATACCCGCTGTGATGATGACATACGTCTCACCGATGGCCAACAACAGTGTTTCCGTCATGTAGGTCGTCGTGTTAAACCAGTTTGACACGGAGAGAAAACTCGGCTGCAAAATGCCAAAGACCGCCAGAATGATCACGAGAATGCCAAGCGTCCAGAAATCGCCCAGTCTATTCAGCCACCTGCGAGACTTGGCGCGCGGAGCGGCGGGCACAGGCTGTGAATCGTCCGTCGGCAGGCGCGCGTCGACATTGTTCATTGAATACCCTCCTAAATATGGGTTCCCTACCCGCGATGCCCTTGCAGTTCCGCAATGCGGTCAACCGTTTTCGAGCCGGTAATCCACTGCACGACTTCGTTGATGTCTGTTTCGTCCGCTTTCAGTTCGGCGACGGATCGCCCGAGTCGCAGCACCACGATCCGGTCTGCCACGTCAAACGCGTAGGGAAGAGTGTGTGTGACAAGCAGTACGGGAATCCCGCGCTCCTTCACCTGTTTGATAAGATCAAGCACTTTCGCGCTCTCTTCTACGCCCAGCGCCGCTGTCGGTTCATCCATAATCACCAGTTTGCGGCCCCAGGATGCGGCCCGCACAATGGATACGGCCTGGCGTTGTCCGCCCGACAGTTCGCTCACGATCTGGGCAACCGACTGGATGCTCACCTTCAGTTGATCCAGTCGACCAGAAACCTCGCCGCGCATCTTCCGCTTGTCCAGAAAGCCAAATCGACCAAGCAGTCCGGAACGCAGCAGCTCGCGGCCAAGGAATATGTTAGCGGTTACATCAAGGTCAGGAGCAAGCGCCAGATCCTGATAGACCGTTTCAACGCCAAACCGCCGCGCTTCCATGGGGTTCGCAAACTGCACCGGCTTCCCGTCAATCAGAATCTGTCCGTGATTCTGCCGCACAACACCCGACAGAATCTTGATGAACGTCGATTTCCCCGCGCCATTATCCCCCAGCAGCGCCACAACTTCACCGGGATAGATCTCGAAGTCGATATGTTCAATGGCGCAGACGCTGCCGTAGTATTTCTGAATGCCTTTCGCCTGCAAAACCGGTTCCACGCGACCGCTCCTTTCGTGTGCACGCCGATCAAACAAAATTAAACAAACAAGGCGACAACAACATGACAACGTGTTCTTTATCGCTCAAAAATCCATATTATTCTTGTCCATCCGAAACAATGTTGTCAATTTCACCATCATAATAACACATATCATTATTAAATCAACAATTCTATATAAAAGTCAGGAAATTTCAATCTGTATCTTCATATCATCCGCGCTTTTTCCGGCCGCAAAGAAACGAGGAACCTCAGCCAATCCGATAACACCGCTAACAAGTGGATCAATGCGGACACGCCCGGCGCGCAGCCATTCCAGAGCCGCCAGGAAAGTATGGTTAATGGCCATCGATCCGATCAATCGCCAGTCGTTATGATAGACATCGAAGGGATTGATGGTGACCGCAGACTGCACAGGCGCAACGCCGAATTGCAGATGGGTTCCCCGTGGCGCCAGATACTGAAATTGCGTCTGAATCACACTCGGGATCCCTGTGACGTCAACCACCACGTCGTATCCTTGGTGGCGCTTGCGATTGGCAAGCAGATCATGCGCCTGATGCGCATAGTACGCTGTGGTTGCACCATTTTCCAGAGCCAGATCCAGTTTGCCCCGCGCTACATCGACGACCGCCAATTCGCCCGCCCCCGAGTGCGTCAGGGCCTGGATGAGCAGTTGACCCATGCTGCCAGCGCCAAACAGCAGCACACTCTGCCCGGTGCGCAGTTGCAGTTGGTTCATGGCATGCACAACACAGGCGACAGGTTCAATGAAGGCGCCCTGCTGAAATGTCATCGTATCGGGCAGTTTGAACACATTGGCCTCAGGCGCTGTCACGAACTCCGCCATCGCGCCGTTTACCGTGTCGCCGATCGCGCCCCAGTTCACACAATGATTGCCGCGATCACTCTGGCAATAATCGCAGTGACCGCAAAACAGGGAGGGATCGACCGCCACTCGGTCGCCGACGCGAACAGCCGCCACACCCGAACCGACAGCCGCTACAACCCCCGCGAATTCATGACCGGGAATCAGCGGATACCCTGACAGAAAGTCCCCTTCATAAATGTGCAAATCCGTACCGCAGATGCCGCACCGCCTGACCCCAATCAGCACTTCGCCCGGCTGCGGCGCAGGAACCTCCACATCTCGCACCACCGGAGTTCTTGCCGCCTCCATAACCACTGCGCGCATGCCTGTCTCCCCCTTCGTATGTATGTACATCGTCCGCTGTCGCCGCTTTGTCGCGACGGTCACCAATGACTCCTGTTATAAGGTGATGAACATACACCGCCTAATCCTGCAATAGAATAGATAACGCTTTCAACAGAAAATATGTTTAGATACTATCATGCTGTTATATTGCAGTCAACGTCAATAAACAAAAACGAACAATGATCAGCAATTCGAATGATCGTGCCAAATTTCAGCCAATTTATACTCACTACAATACAGATTTTCGCTGCTGGTTCAATTCTCAGGATTGTAGTAAGTCTATGATAATTCGACAATGTTCGCTGTCTAAACCGGGGCATCATCGAGTTCCTCACCGCCCGTCATAGAGAAGCTCCGCTATACAAGTCAACCAACCAGGTTTTTCACTCTTTCGCGTTGTCAAGCGTGTTGCAGTGCATTAAACTGGACACACCTACACCTATACACAGAATAAGGTGAACGCGA
>JAKADD010000037.1 GCA_021820825.1 Bacillota bacterium | reverse complement strand
ACCATTTTTCGGCCAGCCGCCTGCGCCATCAGGAAGGCGCCCTTCAAATCCGTGTCGATCACGGTATTCCAGTCGCTCTCCTCCACCTCCAGAGCGGGAACGCGAATGTTGAGGCCTGCGTTATTGATCAGGATATCGAGCTTCCCGAACGTCGCAACGACGGCGTCGATGCACGCTGACACCGACGCGGCTGACCGCACATCGAGAACATGGCTGTACACCTCGCCGCGCGCGCTTTCTTTGACAGCCCGCTCAGCCGAGGCCAATCCATCGCTGCCGCGGGCTGTCAGCGCCACATCCGCTCCCGCCTCCGCAAACCCTCTGGCAAGCGCCAGACCGATGCCGCGCGACGCCCCTGTCACCAACACCTTGCGGCCGCTCACTGCAAACAGCTCATTCGACACATCAATTCACCCCGTAACTTCAACCAACGCCCGGCGTCCACCGCAGTGTACAGTCGTGCAATACAGATGGACACTAGCGTATAATACGATCATTGTACACCACGCCACAAGCAGGAGATGATTTGGTGCCGCATCGTTTTTCGCGCACGGAACTGGTGATTGGCCCAGAAGGACTTGAGATCCTGAAAAATGCCACAGTGGCTGTGCTTGGCATGGGGGGAGTGGGCTCGTACACCGTCGAAGCGTTGGCCCGTTCGGGCGTTGGCCATTTGCTGTTGGTCGATAAGGATGTCATCGACATCACCAATATCAATCGGCAGCTTCCCGCGCTCACAGATACCATTGGCAGACCCAAGGTCGATGTGATGGCAGAACGCGTCACGGCCATCAATCCCGAGTGCGTGGTGGAAACAAAACGCATGTTCTTTCTGGAGGAGACCGCAGCGGACATCTTTTCCGGCCGCCTGGATTACGTAGCAGACGCCATTGACACTGTCAGCGCAAAGATACATCTGATTCGCCAGTGCAAGGCGCGCGCCATCCCCATCGTCTCCAGCATGGGCGCCGCCAACAAGATCGATCCTGCGCAGTTTCGCGTCATGGATATCGCGGAGACTTCGATTGATCCGATCGCCCGTGTGCTGCGCCGTGAATTGCGCAAGTTCGGCATCGCCAGCGGCGTTACAGTCGTCTGTTCACTCGAAAAGCCGCGACCGCCGCGCGAGGACGCGCCCATGACCGCCAGTACAGAGGGAACGGTCCTGCCGCGCAAAGTTTTGCACCCTCCCGCGAGCATCGCGTTTGTGCCGCCGGTAGCCGGTCTGTTGCTCGCCAGCGTAATCGTACGGAGCCTCGTTGGGCTCTAAATCTGAAGCCCCTAATCGGCCCCCGTTCCCCGCTGCTGCGGGCGGCTCTGCAGATGGCGTTTCAGTCCTGTCTGCGCCAGCACGCGCAGGAAATCCGCCGGCGGATCGGCCACGAACAGGCGACCGTCCGGCAACTTTACCGTGTAGGCGTGCAATAACTGATGGTTGAGGTCAAACGCCGGTTTCCCTCCGTATTTGGAGTCACCCAGCAAAGGGTGGCCGATCGCCTGCATGTGGGCGCGAATCTGATGGGTGCGTCCGCTGATCAGGGCAATCTCAACCAGCGTGAACCCAGCGGCCGACCCCAGCGCAAGGTAGCGCGTGAGTGCGCTGCGACCATCGGCGGCGCCTTCCTGCGCCCCCACGGTGCGATTCGTCCACTCTTCACGCAGCAAGGGTTTGTCCACATCGCCGCCCCCCGTGAGCTTCCCCCACACAACGGCCAGATACGTCTTTTCGACGCGTCTGTCGCGAATGGCCTCGGACAAAGTTCGCAGCGTATTCGTATCCTTGCCGATCAGCACAATTCCGGACGTATTCCTGTCCAGTCGATTGACCGTGGCAGGCAAAAAGGACCGGCTGTCCGCAATCTCACCGCGCAGATACAGGTAGGAGAGCGCCCGGTTGATCAGTGTATCCTTATGCTCTGACGAATCGGGATGGGTCAGCAGGTCAACCGGTTTATTGACGGCGAGTAGATGCGCGTCCTCATAGACGATGTCAATATCGCTTCTCATGCCCCTGAATTTTGGTCTGCTCTTTGCCAGTTCCGCGTATTCGTCCTGATGAATATAGAGCGACAGGCTGTCGCCAGGCTGCAGCAGGGTGTCCACCTGACCCTTTTTCCCGTTCACTTTGACGCGCCCGACGCGGATCATCTTGTACACCCCGCTCAGCGGCAATCCAGGCAACGCCTGGCGTACAAAACGGTGCAGTTTCTTGCCGCTGTCTTCGGGCAATAGTGTGATTTCAATCACTGGAAGCACCTTCCAATTTCTCTTCAGGCCACACGATGGACGCGGCGAACTGAGTATCGTCGACATGATTGCGCAATACGGCGTTCAGGTCATCCAGACGCAGATGCGTCAGTGCGTCAAGCGACGCAAGAATATCCATATCCCGCAGTTTCTGCGCGGTGAACACACTGGCGATGCCCTGCGGCGAATCAAGCAGAGACAAAAACCTGCCCATCGCCTTGCGTTTGGAACGTTCAAAATCCGCTTCGGGAACCCCCGCCCGCGCGAACTCCTGCAACGCCCCTTTGACCCGTTCGATCAGTTCTCTCGGCTTGTTTGAATTGCCGCCGAACACGGAGTGTCCGTACAGTCTTGTCAGTTCGTACTCCGTACTGAAACCCTGATCGGCGAGTCCTTCGTCAATCAAGGCCTGATACAGATCGGAACTGCGTCCAAACAGGGCGTCCATCCATAATTCCATCGCCGCTTCCCGCTGTTGCCGATGGTCAGGATCGCTGTCAACACGACGCTCTTTAAATCCAAACAGCACCCTCGGTTGGGCAATCGCCAGTCGGCTCTCTGTCATGTCCTGGTCCGGATACTCCGGCAGAGTTGGATAAAAACGCTGGATAGGCGACTGTGGTTTATACGATTTTTTGTCCTGGTTGGCCCTGACCACCTGAATGACTGACTCCGGCCGCACATCTCCCACCACAACCAGCACCATGTTGGAAGGGTGATAGAATGTCCGGTAACAGTTGTACAGGTCCTCCTTGGTAATGGCGGCGATCGAGTCCAAGGTTCCCGCGATGTCGATGGCCGCTGGATACGTTCCGTAAAAGGCCTTTAATAACTGGAAATAGACACGCCAACTCGGATTGTCTTCATACATTTTTATTTCTTGACCAATAATTCCTTTTTCCTTCTCAACATTCTCATCGGTAAAATACGGATGCTGCACAAAATCCAGCAATATTTCCAGGTTGTCATCCAGCGCCTTTGTACACGAGAACAGATAAGTTGTGCTGTCAAACGTGGTGAAGGCGTTTGCCTGCGCACCGGTCTTGGCGAAATTCATAAACACGTCGCCATGCTCTTCCTCAAACATTTTGTGTTCCAGAAAATGCGCGATGCCGTCAGGCACGCGAATGCGGGTCTGCCCCTCCGGTTCTATAAATTCACTGTCGATAGAACCGTAGCGAGTGGTGAATCCGGCATATGTTTGCCGATACCCCTGTTTCGGCAGTATGTATACCTGCAACCCGTTTTCCAGACGTTCGTGAAAGACGGACTCCTGAAGCCGTTCATACCGGGTTTCCTGCATGCGTTCAAACCCCCCTGTCTCGCAAAAAATACACAGTGTCGACTTTTACAGTCTGCGCTACTGCTGCGACATCTTTCTTTGTCACTTTGCGGACTTCGTCAATCAATTGCGGCACGGATCGGTCACGGCCCGTGAAACGTTTGTACATCTGCATGACGGCCCCGGTGAACGGTTGATCGTCGGATTGCAGATATTGGTTGACAAGCCCCTCTTGCGTAAACGCCAGTTCATCGTCCGTTATCGCACCGTCCGCGAGCGCTTCCAACTGTTCGCCAATGATTGTGCGCGCCCGCTCATAGTCGCCAATCTGGATGCCCGATTGAATGAACAGCAGACCCTTGAGACCTTCCAGACGACTGGACGCATAATAGGCAAGGCTCGCTTTCTCGCGCACATTGGCAAAGAGTTTCGAGTGCGGAAAACCACCGAGAATGCCGTTATACACGATCAAGGCGGGATAATCGTCAGCAGCGTAGGACGATCCTGTGCGCAGCCCCAGATTCAGTTTCCCTTGGTTCACGTCGAGACGTTCGACAACGACGCGCTCTTTGGCAAGCGGCCGCGTCAAGATGTCTGATCCCCCGCCTGCAGCAACGGAGACTGTTGCTGAAGATCCCCGCAAGTTGCGCGGCCCTGCGACCGCAGTCAGTTCCCGCCGCAAGATGGCTCCCACGTTTGCGGGATCCACCGGTCCCACCACATAGACATGAAGAAAAGATTCCTGCAGAAGTTTCTGATATGTATGATACAGTGAAGAAGCGTCAATCTGCGCGACGTCCTCCAGATACCCCAGCCGCGACAGACCATACGGCTCACTGCCGCACATCTCCTGCACACAGCGTTCTGAGGCGTACGAGACTTTGTCGTTCACCAGATTCTCGATGCGCTGCTGATGCAGCACCTTCTCCCCTTCAACATAGGACTCCCGAAAAGCTGCGTTTTCCACTTTTGGCGCCATGATGACCTGCGCAAAGAGTCGAATCGCTTCTCCAAACAGTTGCCCGGAGCCCTCAATGAACGCCTCATGGGGAACCTGCATCGTGAACTCAACCGTTTGCAGATCACCATGTTTGTTCACCCGCACACCAACGCGGGCTCCATACAGATCATCAAAAGCACGCAATAATTTTCCCTGCGCATCGTACTGCTCGGTGCCCCGCAGCAGTACCTGCGGGAGCAGCGCCGTCGCTGTAACCCGCTCCCTTTGCAGTGGACGCTCAAGCTGCGCCAATACGGAAACCATCTTATACTTCTCTGTTGGCAGCACATGAAGCTGCACGCCGCCCAGATCATCATATAGCCACTCTGTCACGCATGTCGGCCTCCACTCGTACAACACCATTGCATGCAGCGCCGCTTGGACAGCGCAGCGCTTGCAGACCTGTTTTAGTATACGTATGCCAATGCCTAGCATACAAAAAAATTTAAGCCCCCGGAAACTCACCGAGGGCAACCTCTGTAGAATTCACGTCAACCCTTGCGCATCTGGCTCCGAACCGCCGCTTGCGCAACCTCATAATCAAGGCTCGTGATCACCTGCGATGCGCGAATCCATTGTTGCACTTCCCGTTTCATCGCGGGCGACACGTACTTTGGCATTCCATGTTGGCACACCAGTTCTTTACGCGACATGTGATGGCGACTCGTACAGTGGTAGTTTGTGAGGGCTTCCATCAGCTCACCACAGATCGGACATTGAAACACGGACACACTTCCCTTCATCCGGGCATGTCACATGCATAAATCCTTCCGTCAGCGCATCTGAGTTGTCAGTACCTGCACAGTACATCGCCCTTAGTGTAATCCCTCGCCCTCCACTCCGCAAGTAAAACTATGAAATTTTACTCATTTGTTACCAAATACTGAACCAATTTTGGCCAAATACCGATATTGACTGGCATCCTTCAGTATATAGGCCATGCGTCCTCTCATTTTGTAAGAACGGCCCACCTTCCCCACAGCGTCCTTCCGGCCAAGTGAAGCGATGGAGCCCAAAATTTCCGGGTGAAACTCTTCTTTCAGACCACCATGGCTATCATGGTGCAGGTATTTGCCGCATGCACCCCCCATCTGCCACGCCAACTGCGCAGTGGGTGGATACGGGCGTCCGTCTTCGTTCAGAACCAGGGCGCAGTCTCCCAACATGTACACATCGGAATGGCTCGTGGATTGCAGATAAGCGTCCACCTTGGCGCGCCCGCGCGGGTCCGTTTCAAAGCCGGCGTCGATGACAAGCCGATTGCCGCGGACGCCGCCGGTCCAGACAATTGTTTCCGCGGCGATCGCATCACCTGTCTGCAAATGAACCACGCCTGGGTCTACTCGCACAATCGGAACACCGGTCAAAAAACGCACGCCGCGCTGCTTGAGACTTTTCTCCGCTGCGGCGACGAGATCGGAATCGAATCCGGGCAGTATGCCGGGAGCAGCCTCCACATTATAAATTTCTACCAGCTCCAGTGGTATTCCCGCTTCAGAGGCCAGTTCGGGAAGCGCATCTGCAAACTCTCCGACGAGTTCAATTCCACTAAATCCTGCGCCCCCCACCACGAAGCGCAGCAGTTCAGGTCTGCGTTCCAGTGGATAGCGGGCAAAACAGGATTCCAGATGCGCGCGTAACAGTCTCGCCTGGTTGAGCGATTTTAACGTAAACGCGTGTTCCTTTAAGCCGGGAATGCCAAAATACTCCGTCTCGCTGCCCAAAGCGACAACCAGTTGGTCATAGGAGAGTTCCCCGCCGTCCTCAAGGAGCACGCGCTTATTGTCCGGTTCGATGCGGGCGACGGTGCCCTTGTGAATGGTGACATCCTTGTCGCGCAGCACCCTGTCGAGCGGTATTCGCAATGACCGATCACTCCGGGCGCCCACGGCCGATTCATGCAACAACGTAATCAGTTGATGGTAGTCATGCTTGTTTACAAGTGTGATTGTCGCTTCTGTTTTTGTAAGATATTTTCTTGTTTGTAGCGCGCACACCAATCCTGCATAGCCTGCACCCAAGATAAGAATCTGCTTATTCATGTCCATTCCCGCTCCCATTAAGATTGTCCAATATTTCACAAACTCAGCCAAAATTGAAGTCTATTACACTTAATCATAACAACTATATGCACTGTGTCAACCTTTCGTGAATTCCCCGTCCCAAATCTACACATACCTTATTCAGTCTGTTTGCCTGAGTTGTCACATGAACGGTTGAAATCAACTGAGTGCGTATTATATGATATGACAGTACGTAATTCAAAGAGGAGTGAGTTTGCGTGACGTTCGTCATTGTCTCGCCTTGTATCGGCGAAAAGGCAGCTGACTGTGTGGAAACCTGTCCGGTAGACGCAATCCATGAAGGCGAGGATCAGTTTTTCATCGATCCCGATACCTGCATCGACTGCGGAGCGTGTGAAGCAGTATGTCCTGTATCAGCCATTTTCCAGGAAGATTTTGTTCCCGAGGAAGAAAAGTCATTCCTGGAAAAAAACAGGGACTTCTTTAAAAAATAGAATTGCCTGCCACTGCACGGCAACAGCAGCAAACTGAAAATGACTGCCAGGACGGATCATGCCTTGCACTGCAGCGAACTGTGCGGCCTCGGGCTGCACCAGACTGAACGCTGGCGCAAGGCACGATCCGTCCTGGCAGAGCCGTGTGAACGCCATTCAACCAACCGTCTTGCGGCGTGTGAATGTCACTTTTTGAACCAGCATATAGGTGATCGTATGCGCGAACGCAAAACACGCTGCTGTTCCCGCAAGCGCGCCTGGAGAACCCAGATGCCTGGCAACGCCAAGAAACACCAGGATACTGACAGTTCGACCGAGGCCAAGCGCCAATTCCCTGCTGATCAGATGCTCCGCCCTGTACCTTGCCGATGCAGCCGATTCGTCAATCTCGTTCATGACCATCGTGCCGAAGGGAACCACAAAAAAAGGCAACGCACCCGCGGTTACACCCCCAAACACCGCCAATGTCCACTGTCTGACAGGCAACAGAAGAATGAGCGCAACCACACCCAGCAACAACGCCGCCGCTCCCATTAACAGCGTGCTCACGCGACCTCTGTTCACAATCCTTCCGGCCGCATAAAACGAACCGAGAGAAATCAGCCCCGTCCATAGTCCGTATAGCCCGAGACCTTCTTCATTGCGCGCAACAAAGAACACCAACAGGCCAACGAAGAACGAGAACACTCCTTCGCGCAGCCCAAACACCACCGAACCGATCCACAATCTCCACCAATCCGGATCCGCCTGAAAGCGAAATCCCTGTTGCATGCGCAGCGCGTGCGGCACTGTCCGGTGACGGAGGCGAAACGACAAAAGTAGCAGCATGGCAAACAACAGCAGCGCCAGGGCAAAGATAATGTGATAACCGGAAAAACGCCGGGAATGTACGATCAAATAGCCCGCAACGTAGGGTCCCGTCATACCCGCGAGCGATCCAAACAATCCCGCAAGTCCGTTGAAACGGCCGCGATTGTCCGGATTGGTCATGTCAAACGTCAAAATATGAAATGCAAACCAGTAAAGCCCTTGACCGATCCCAAAGAACATGCCCAACCACAGTACGTGGTGGACGCTGCGTTCCCCGAGCACAAGCAAAATAGCGAAGAATACCGCCACTGACATGACCCCTGCGCGTAGAATCCACAGTTCGCCGAGTCGCGGCGCGAGGAACCCACTGCCGAGAAATGCCAGCGGCAATATGCCAAAGGTCAGCAGATTGAACAGTCCAATCGCGATAAAGGAGTGGTCTACTTTCCATATATAAACATTTATAAAGGCGCCGGACAAAGCCAGAGCAGCCATGAACACTGTGCCAATTCCCAGCAGCAGACGACCGCCGTGATCGAGTCGGCTGGAGCGGCGGTTACGCTGTCTCTCTATACTGTTTTGCGGACGTGCAGTTGCTGTGCTGGATCGCGCCTGTTCACGCATGACTCCCCTCCTTTGCCAAAAAAAGAACGCGCCATGGCGGCGGCGTCCAGAATGCGCGCATTACCATGGTGCGTCCTCAGCAGATTTTTATCCTTCCGGCAAAACAATCAGACAATAAAGCTGTACACGAGCGTACCCAATCCAACGATCACGCAGTAAATGCCAAACGGACGCAACGCCTTGATCTCATGCGTCTTGAAATAGCGCATCAGGAACCAGGTGCTCAGATACGCCGCAATACCGGCGACCAGTCCGCCGACAAGCGCCATCGGAAGCATGCCGTGCGGAGCGTGGTGCAGTTTTGGCAGTTCAAGGACAGCGGCGCCCAAAATAATGGGAGTCGCGAGCAGAAAGCTGAAACGTGCCGCAGCCTCATAGCGCAGCCCGTACATGAGCCCGCCAATCATGGTCATGGCGGATCTTGAGAAACCGGGAATGAGCGCCAGAGACTGCAGAAGACCGACCACGACAGCCTGTCCAAACGTCAGATCCTGGGGATCCTTATTGCCCTTTCTGCGCAGCAGTCTGTCTCCCAGAATGAGAATGACGCCATTGACGATGAGGAAAACCATAGCTACTCGCGGCGTGGCGAACAGTACGGCAAATTTTTTGACGCCCAGGCCGCCTATGACCACCGCCGGCAACGTGGCGACCACCAGAAGCCAGAACTGCTTGCGGGCCGCCTGGGAAGCTGTCGCTTCTGCCGCCTTTCCCGACGCGAACACAGCCTTTAGAAAAACCAGCCAGTCGATCAGAAAATAGATTAGCAGAGCGACCGCCGTGCCGACATGGAGCATGACAAGGAATGGCAGGAAAGCGGGATTAGCCTGTATATTGGGCCAATGCAAGATATAGGGCAACAATACGCCGTGCCCAACGCTGCTGATCGGGAAGAGCTCCGTGATTCCCTGAACCAGAGCAAAAATCAGAGTCTGCCACAATTGCATCTGAAACATATTCCCCCTTATTGAAGTAATTATCATTCCGTATTGTATCACATGTGTTTAGTCCGATCCTGAAGCGGGCAGCCCCTCGACGAGGCGGCTGCAAGTGGCCTCGTGGCGGCTGCAAGTGGCCTCGTGGCGGCTGCAAGTGGCTGTCGACCCTTCTCTGACCAGCCGCCGCGCACATTTTTTACATGTTGCGGCGATACTGGCCGCCCACCTCATAGAGCGCGGCCGTGATCTGTCCCAAACTGGCCGCTTTTACAGTCTCCATCAGTTCTGCAAAAATATTGCCGCCGTTTTGCGCAACCTCCTGCAGCCGCCGCAATGCGGATGCGGCCTCCCGCTGATGCTCTTCCTGAAATTGGCGCAACCTGTTTATCTGTTGTTCTTTTTCCTCTCCTGTCGCACGGGCCAGCTCCAGTTGCGGCGCCGTATGCCCACCGTCTTCTGACGACGGGCCAAGATAGGTATTCACCCCGATGATGGGAAGTTCGCCAGAATGTTTCAGCGTCTCATAATAGAGCGATTCTTCCTGAATTTTGCTTCGCTGATATTGTGTCTCCATCGCGCCCAGGACGCCGCCGCGATCATGGATGCGCAAAAACTCATCAAGCACAGCCCGCTCCACCAACTGCGTGAGTTCCTCGGTAATGTAGGCGCCTTGCAGAGGATTTTCGTTTTTCGTAAGTCCAAACTCGCGATTGATGATCATCTGGATCGCCATGGCTCTGCGCACCGACTGCTCGGTTGGCGTTGTGACCGCCTCGTCATACGCGTTTGTATGCAGTGAATTGCAGTTGTCGTAAATGGCGAGCAGCGCCTGAAGCGTAGTCCGAATGTCGTTAAAATCCACTTCCTGAGCATGCAGGGAGCGCCCGGAGGTTTGAATGTGGTACTTTAATTTCTGGCTGCGGTCGTTTGCGCCGTACAGCTGTTTCATCGCAATCGCCCAGATACGGCGCGCCACTCTGCCCATCACCGTGTACTCCGGATCCATTCCATTGCTGAAGAAAAAGGAGAGATTGGGCGCAAATTCGTCAATATGCATACCGCGGCTCAAATAGTATTCGACGTACGTGAACGCATTCGACAGCGTGAATGCCAACTGCGAGATCGGGTTGGCGCCCGCTTCTGCGATGTGGTAACCGCTGATGGAGACGGAATAGTAGTTGCGGATACTGTGCTCGATAAAGTATTGTTGCATGTCGCCCATCATACGAAGAGCAAACTCCGTAGAGAATATGCACGTATTCTGGCCCTGATCCTCTTTGAGAATGTCCGCCTGCACTGTGCCGCGCACGACTTGCAGGGTCCGCTCCGCAATCGCGGAGCGCTGTTCCGGCGACAAGGAACTGCCGCTCTGGGCCTCCGCCGCATGCAACTGCTGATTGATCGCCGTATTCAGAAACATGGCAAGAATGATTGGCGCGGGGCCATTGATTGTCATGGAGACCGACGTGGTGGGATTGATCAGGTCAAATCCCGCGTAAAGCGCCGCCATGTCATCCAGAGTGCAGATGGATACGCCGCTCTCCCCGATTTTTCCATAGATGTCCGGTCTGTAATCAGGGTCTTCTCCGTACAGGGTCACGCTGTCAAACGCTGTGGAGAGACGTTTGGCGCTGTCATCGCTGGACAGATAATGAAACCTGCGATTGGTCCGCTCAGGCGTTCCTTCACCTGCAAATTGTCTGCGCGGTTCTTCTTCTGTGCGCTTGAGCGGAAACACCCCCGCTGTATAGGGAAATTCTCCAGGAACGTTTTCCATCAGCAAATAGCGCATGATATCCCCATAATCGTGCATACGCGGCAACGCAATTTTAGGAATATTGAGGCCTGACAGCGATTGCACATAAAGCGGCGTCCGCAGTTCGCGATCCCGAACGCGTGAAACCAGTTCAGGTTGCGAGTAGCGTTCGACAAGATCCGGAAACCGTTCCAGCAGTTCGCGGCTTTCCGCGTTCATCATGGTTTTGACGCTCAACAGCTTGCCGGACAGAGCTGCGGTGACCTCGGGCAACTGGTCCTGCATGGCGGCAAGCGCCCCTTCAATCTGGTACCACTGCTGTGCAAGCGCGGCCTGTTGTTCTACGAAGTCGTGATAGCGCTGAACTGTCTGCACAACTTCCAGCAGGTAGTGGACACGGTCGGCGGGAATAATGGCCGGTTTCTCCGGAAGCCCTTGCGGCAGCCCGCCCCGCGTAGTCCAGCCAGCGTCCGTTTTATCATTG
>JAKADD010000036.1 GCA_021820825.1 Bacillota bacterium | reverse complement strand
GCAGGATGCTCCCGGCTTCTGTGAGCGCCATCCCCCTGCTGCGGCGGTCAAAGAGCGGCGTGCGATAAATCTGCTCCAATTGTTTGATCTGCTGACTGACGGCCGGTTGCGAAACGCGCAATTTTCTTGCGGCGCGGGAAATGCTCCCTTCCTGCGCCACTGTCAAAAAAGTACGCCAAGGTTCCAGAATATTCACGCCCACCATCACTCCTATTTGTTTTTATTATACTTATAATCGCAAATACGTTGTTTTTGCGCAACTATTATTCGATATCATAAACAGTGTAGACAGTGCAGATCGATATTCGTGAATGGAGGACAGTGATATGTCTGTAGCTCGACAGATTGGTACTAACTGGTTTACGGTCGTTATGGGTGTGGGGATCATGGCGGGACTCAGCTATTCTTCGCCGCTTGTCTTTCCCTTTCATAAAACATTTGGGTTTGCAGCGTTTATCGCTGTGCTGGCGCTGTTTCTGGTCGCTCTCGCGCTGTGGGGAGTCCGCTGGTTCAAACACACGCCAGAAGCCTTGGAGGACTTCCGGGATCCCTCAAAGGCCTTGTTTTACGGCGCACTGGCAATGGCAACAAATGTGGTGGGCAACGACTTCTTTCTCATCGGCGCGCACGTATGGCCGTTTGCACTGTCGCTGCACATCAGTCAGGTTCTCTGGATCGTCGGTGTGGCGATCAGCCTCTTCGCCGCGATCGCGGTGCCCTATCTGATGTTCACGCAGCACGATATTGCGCCGGGCGACGCGCTGGCAAGCTGGCTGATTCCGGTGGTGCCGCCCATCGTTTGCGCAGCTGACGGCGCCAATCTGCTCTCTTACTGGGGATCTCCCGCCGTCAACATGGGCATGACTGTTTTTGACATCTCGCTCTTCGGGCTCACCTTCTTTCTTTTTCTGATGGTCAGCGCGCTGTTTTATTCCAGGTTGATGTACCATCGAATGGTGCCTGGCAGCATGGCTCCGAGCGTATGGGTTGAAATTGGACCCATTGGCATGGCAATGGGTACAATGGCCACGATTCCACTCTCTACGCACGCCCTGTTTGCCTCCTTCCTGCCCGGACTTCGCGCGCTCGGACTGTTCGGGGGGTCTGCCCTATGGGGCGTCGGCATGTGGTGGATCGTGATCGCAACACTCTACTCGATCCTTCATCTCAGCAAAAAGGGCGAAGGCATCCCGTACACGCTGGGCTGGTGGAGTTACGTCTTCCCGCTGGGCAGTTTCACGGCAGGCACGTATGCCCTGTATCATCTGACACAATTGCGTTTCTTCTATGTCGCAGGATTTCTACAACTTGTCTTTCTCTCAGGTTGCTTTGTGATAGTCAGTTTAGGTACTCTTAAGGGGATCGTGAATGGAACGCTGATCGCTTGGCATCCCAAACATTTTCCCAGCCTGCAAAAAAGCGCTGCGGACAGCAGGGCAAGCCATGTCGACAGTGTGAAGGCAAAAGGAGTGATCGCAAGATGAAACGACCCAAAATTACTGTGGTGGGCGCTGGCAATGTGGGAGCCACGGTGGCGCATTATCTGGCCATGAAGGAACTCGGCGACATCGTTTTGACCGATGTTGTCGAAGGCATTCCCCAAGGGAAGGCGCTCGATCTGCAGGAAGCGGCCCCCGTGGAAGGGTACGATTGCACAATCACAGGCACCAACTCTTACGATGAGACAGCCAATTCCGACGTTGTTGTCATTACAGCCGGAATTGGCCGCAAGCCAGGAATGAGCCGCAACGATCTGGTCGACACGAACGTAAAAGTCGTTCGCGCAGTCGTCAAAGAGATCGCCTCCCGTTCTCCAGACGCCCATCTGATCCTCGTAACGAACCCATCCGACGTGATGGCCCAGGTGGCGTTTAAGGAAAGCGGGTTCGCGCCTGAACGAATCGTCGGCCTTGGCGGAGTGCTCGACTCTGCGCGCTTTCGCACCTTCATCGCGCTGGAACTTGGCGTGTCTTTCGAAGACGTATCCGCGTTTGTCCTGGGCGGCCATGGCGATGACATGGTGCCCCTCGTTCGCTATTCGTACGTGAGCGGAATTCCGATTGAAACACTGCTCGATCAGGCCACACTGGACCGTCTGGTGCAACGTACGCGCCAGGGCGGCGCTGAAATTGTGAATCATTTGAAAACCGGCAGTGCGTACTATGCGCCCGGCGCGGCGATCACTCAGATGGTGGAATCCATACTCAAAGACAAGAAGCGCATCATGCCGTGCTCTGCGTTCGTGCGCGGTGAATACGGCGTCAATGAACTATTCCTTGGCGTGCCCGTGATGCTTGGCAAAAATGGCGTCGAGAAGATCATCGAGATCGAACTGACTCAGGATGAGACAGCCGCGCTGCATAAATCGGCGAACGATGTGAAACGCGTCTTCAGCACCCTGTAGCAAAAAAACGCCTATACGCTTGGGCGCGATCAACATTCCATATACGGAGACGTGGTTCGGCAAAAGCCGAACCACGTCTTGTCTTTCTCTGCGGGAAGCGATTGCGCTGCCTTGCGACCGCTTCCCGCACTGCCCCGGCAGTTACACGATCCCCACATCGCCCGCTGCAGTGCGCCTGACTGTCCACAGACACTCTTCGATCCGCTACTTGCTGCCGCCTTCGTCAGTCAACTGATGGACTCGCTGGCGTCGGCAGGCGCAACTTCTACCATGCCTGTGCTTCCTTCCGGAATAACGTACGCATCAGGATGCGGCTTCAAGACGCGCAGCAGCCAGTATGGACGGTACAGTCCGCCAGAGCCAGGCGCCGCCGGCCTGGTAATCTGCAGCCAGCGCTGAAACACCTGATGCGCCTTCTTTCTGTCAATCGTAATTTCACCATACTGCTGTCCTGATGAAACTTTTTCCACATGCACTCGCTGATGCCAGCAATTCATTCCGCTGATGGGATCAGGCTGCACGGGGAAAATCAGATTTTGATGGACCCCGCCGTCCGACCACCAGATGCGTTCCGAATCCTTGTCCGTACTCTTGAACGGCTCCGGTCCATGAATCTGCTTCATCTCCCACTTTCCAGGCTCAGCCTCCGCGATCTTCACCAGGGAGCTGTTCCAGCGGTCGCTGCCTGTCGTTTCATTCAATCGCCATCTGCCCAAATGATGTGAACACGCCACCACCCCCGGTCGAATGCCCTCTGTCACCCAGACCTTGTCAACAAACGATCCGATCTCTGTGGCAATCTTCACTTCATCGCCTGTTATCACGTCAAGACGCTTGGCATCAGACGGATGAAGCCAAACAGGATTGGAGTGGGCGATCTCATGCAACCACTTGGCGCCATTTGTGCGCGTGTGGATGAGCATGGGCAAGCGGAACGTCGGCAAGAGGATAAATTCGTTGCGTTCAAAATCGATGGTCTTGAAGTGCACCTGACTCACAATATGCGGCATCCGTTTGCGTTCCGCGTCATTGCGTGGATAGATGGGAATCGCATACTCGGGCCAACCCCAATCGCGCAGTGTTGTCGAGAAAAATTCGAGTTTCCCCGAAGGAGTGGGCCAGCCTTTCACAGCCTCTCCGTCGACAACAACACCCGCCCGCACCTTACCCTGTGCGTTTTTGAACGGTCCCGGCATGGGCGCATGATTGTGAGTGTGCGGCGCCTTGTCGACCCACACCATCCCATCCCGCACATTCGCGTCGTCCGCGTCCGCTTCCGCGGCGTCGGAAGTGATCGTCGCCGCCTGCAAGACGTCGGGATCGATCGGCCAGCGATGCTGTCCGTACACATTTGTGGTAATCTCAAACGCACCGTACTTCTGCATATATTCAAGTGGCGCCAAACCTTCTGCACCAGCCGCTTCCGGCAATCCGGGAACGGCGTTCTCGAAAATCCAGCGATAGTATTCCAAGATGGTAATTTTTTCACCTGGCCGATAGGGGGATTCAAAGTGCTGGCGGATACCCATCGCCCCATCCGGATCAATCCGCCAGGAAAGCTCAATCCAGAATTCATTCTCTTCCCATACTTCTCCGGGATTGGCGTCGCGCGTATCGCGAATCTTGATTCCGTTTCGTTCCTTTGACACGCGCAGCACGGGTTGACGAAACCCGATCCACTGCGCCGCGTGCGTTTCATAACTGTGCAGATCGTGCCGTTCTGACGCCAGGCCCATGGGCAGAACATAGTCGGAGAACTGTGAAGTCTCGGACCACACGGGCGACAGAGTCACATGACAGCCCACCCGATCCGGTTCCTTGAACATCTCAATCCAGCTGAAGCCATCCGGAAACGTCCACACCGGGTTCATGACACGGGTAAAATACACTTCCAAACGTTTGTCGCGCTCTTTCAAGATGTGCGGCAAACAGAAACTGAGTTCAAAGAAAGACAGTGGATATTCACGCGGCCAGTGGTTTTCATTCCAGACTTGCAGCGGTGCGGGTGATGAGTTGCGGGCGGGAACAAATTTGACCCAACTGTTGGGAATCATGCTGCCCGGTTCACCGATCGCCCCCATCAACACATTCAGAAAGGCCAGCGATCTCGTGATCATCCAGCCGCCAAGGTGTCCTGCGGCCGCGTTTCGCCAGATGTTTGCGGCGAACGCCGTGCCCGCGCGCGCGATTTCATCCGTGACCTGCCGGATCATGGCGGCGGCCACTCCGCACTCCTGTTCCGCCCATTCAGGCGTGTAGTCGCGATAGATGCGTTTTAGCACATGCACGAAGTCTGCGAAAGTCTGCGTGGCTGGAATGGTGTCCAGAAATCCCCTGTCGCGCAACTCCTGCAGATACTGACGGTCGCTCATGAACTCGCGCCAATTGACCCATTGGCGGACGAATTCGCGATTGAAGCGGTCTGTCTGGATCAGGCCATTCGCCATGGCGAGAAGCATGGAAGTCTCCGTGCCCGGCCAGGGCGACATCCAGTAATCCGCTTTGGACGCGGTGTTCGACAGTCGCGTGTCAATGACGGCGATCTTGGTGCCCTTCTGCTGCGCTTCGATGATCCGTTGCGCATTGGGATTGAAGTAATGCCCGGATTCCAGATGGGCGCTCATCATCAATATGAATCGCGCGTCCGTGTAATCAGGCGATGGACGATCCATGCCCATCCAGAAGGCGTATCCGGTCCGGCCTCCTGACGAACAGACATTGGTGTGCGACGACAAGCCGTCAATACCCCAACATTTCAGCACCCGCTCAGTATACTCGTCTTCGCCAGGGCGGCCCACATGATAGACGATTTCATCCCGGCGCCCATCCAGCAGGCTCTTGCGAATCCGCGCGGCGATGTCATCGAGCGCCTCATCCCACGTTGTGCGCTCCCACTTGCCGTCGCCGCGCTCGCCAACCCGCTTCATCGGGTAGAGAATGCGCTCCGGATTCTCGATCTGGTTTAACGTTGCCGGACCTTTGGCGCAGTTGCGTCCGCGACTGCCGGGATGAAGCGGATGGCCTTCAAACTTGCGAATTTCCCCCGAGTCCTTGTCGACATACGCCAGCAACCCGCAAGCGGCTTCACAATTGAAACAGACAGTCGGTATCAGTTCGTAGCGATGGTATTTCTTGCGCGGCCAGGCTCGGGCGTCGAGTTCCTGCCAGTCGTCCCATTTGGCTGGATCCGGGTGCGTCTGCAGATTTCCATATCCCTTGATTGCTTCGAGTTGCTGTTCCCGAGTGCTCATAGCGTTTCCCTCCACTGTTGAATCTGAATCGGCCTGTTCCAGCGCATGATCGGCGCCGCGACGAAAGCGGATATTCCTGGTTCCCAGGCATTTGGCAGACGCCTCTCAGGCGCGTCTAGCTGAGTGGTACGGACTGCCCAGCCTGCACATAGGCGTGCTCATAAGTCAGCAGACCAACGAGCGCCAGAATGGAGGCCGTCACAAGCATCGACAGATTTCCGGGTATAAGCACGAGAATGAGCGGAAACACGACGCCTGCAATCAGTCCTGTCCAGTAGTACGAACGATAATGGCCGTAGATCATGTGGTGAGCGGCGCGTTTTGCGTCTGCGATCGTATGCGGGATGACCAATTCACTCACGATCAGGACGAGGTGCACCAGCAGCGAAGTGATCAGCACGGTGTGCACCACAGTTTGCGCTCCCGCGGAGAGAGGTAAAAACAGGCCCGCCAGCGAATAGGCGGCCGCCCCCGCCAGAGTGGCCTGCGACAGCAGGTGAATCGGCAACGCGGGATTTTGCCAGAGATCACGACCCTTGGCCTGCGCGAACAGAAAGGCGGTATACATGGCCGTGAATCCGCCGAAAATCAGACCAAACACGGACAGCGTCACACTTATTCCAGTTACGCCCAGGAGAGCGAGAATAAACTGAACGAGCAGCACAACACTATATCCGGCGATGATAAACGAGCCTCGTGCGAGCCATGATTTCCACTGTGGTCGGGTGAAGATGCGAATGAACCGCGCAGGATGCTCCAGATCGTAGATCAAAAGGATTCCTGTGAGGCCAAGAAAGGCTCCGCCAATGACGGCGTTTGCAATCTCCCATTCCACACTCAGGGCATGACCGGAGAATGTCAGAATGGCGAACAGCACAAATACGCCGGCCGCAATCGATTTTGACCAGGTATACAAAGAAACTTCCCAATGCCAGGGGGAATGGTGCGGAACATCGTAAGCGAGTCTGGCAGCGGCGACACTGTGTTTTCCGTGACGCCGTGTCTCGCTGTTGACTGGATAGCCTTCCTCTTGATCCGAGTACATATGAAGATCATGATAATGCGCTTTTTCTGGATTCAGTGTGTAGTCGCTTGCGCCCACATAGTACACCTTAGGTTGGGTGCCTTTTTCCGGCTTGCGCACACTCGCCTTGTTACGCGCGATCAACTGAAACACTTCGCTGCTGGGATCGTTCAGATTGCCGACCACGATCGCTTCAACCGGACAGACAACGACACACGCCGGTTCCAGGCCCTGATCGATGCGGTGCGCACAAAAATTGCATTTCTCAGCGCTGTTCGATTCCGGACTGATGTGGATGGCATCGTAAGGACAGGCGGCGATGCACGCTTTGCAACCAATACACACGTCGCGATCAAAGTCGACGATGCCATCATCGCGTTTGAACATGGCGGTAACGGGGCAGATGGGAACACAGGGGGCGTCGTCGCACTGATTGCAGCGAGTGATCTGAAACTGGCGACTGACTTCCGGATACACCCCAATTTCAATCTGCTTCACATACGTTCGATTGACCGACAAGGGGATCAGATGCTCCGATTTGCAGGCGACAGAACAGGCGTGGCAACCGATACAGGTATCCTGATTGATCACCTTGCCCCAGCGCACAGGCGGACGCTCCTGTTCGGACAGCATATCTAGTTCAATCATGGCAGAGCCTCCTTACGCCGCAATTTCTTCATAAGACAGCGTAACATCAGGTCTGCGCGCGTGGGTAATGGGATTCTTGCATGGGGGTATCCGCAAAACGGATAGTCTGATCGGACTATCCGTCATATTGCTTCAGTCTTGCGGTTCTGACAGGTACGGAGACACACCGCGCAGCAATTGCGTTGTGAGTTCGCTGCCATCCCCGGAATCGGTCTGGTTTGCTTTCAGTTGCCTGATAAACGTATGCAGTTTGTCCGCAACTGTCTCCCCTTCCTCTTTCGGGAATAGAAGAGTGACCTCATACTGACGCGCCGCCGGCGATTCACCGTACCGCACACGCAATACATCTGGCTTCCACTGCACGATTGTCTGCCACACCGCCACCTCCTGTTCCGGCGTTGTGGGCAGATGTTCAGGCAGGTACAGCTCAATCGTCTGCCGCCCAACAAACAGATACAGGATCAGACAGGGCTCGTCATCGAGAACTCCCGCGCCCCATTGCAACTCAGAAATGAACTGCGTCTCGCGCGGCAATGCCATGGCGATGTCGCGGTTGTCATCCCACAGCGTGATCACACCTTCGGATTGGCCCAACGCCTCCGGGATAATCTGCATAGCAAAAGCCTCCACTCATCGTTTGATATCGTTTCGTATGACTAATGAATCATGCCTCGGCTCGACAATTGGTTCGACAATTCCGCCCACTGCTCATCCGTAACCCGGTCGATGACGCGATATCCCCTGTCTGTAGCAATGCGCGCCTCGAAGAAGAACGAATATACTGTCTGCATCATCGTTTCGTCATTCTCCACCCACACATCAAGCGCCAGCAGTTCGTCGGCTGACGGCTGATATCCCTTCAGTTCAACCATTTTCCCAGGCGTATGAAAATAGGCGCGGCCAAGCCGCAGTTGCGGTCGCAGCAGTGAATAAAAATAATCTTCCTCTTCAAGCGGAGGCGCCACATAGATTCCCCGCGTAAAGAGGTGCAGTTCCACAGTCGTCAGCGAGACCTGGACTTCCTGGTTTTGCGGCTGAATCATATAGCCGTTAAAGCGCCGGCTGGATGCGCCCAGTTCCATGAACATCCCCAGCCACTGGCCATAGCCCATGTCGCTGGTCAGATCAAACTCCATATAACCGGCGTCCTGCGCCACAATCTGCTCTGCAAGACTTTTCATTGGCGTAACCATCGCGAAACGATTCACTCCCGTCTGCTTTGCTGGTTTCTTTGCGGTTCAAAAATACAATACCACATCGACCGCTTCGCCAGATCCGCTATAATGGACAAATAGGCACATGGGTACATGAGCACATGGACACATCAGACAACTTGGGAGAGACGACTGACATGGCAGACATGCGGCACAGAGATGGCAAGCTGAAAACAATGCACACGATCATCGGCGATTTCTCAAGAACGTTAAAACAGATCGCAACTCTGGAAGAGGTCGAATCCATACTTACCGGAACGATCTCCCCGTCAAAAAGTTATCAGGAGTCGCTGACATTTCAGTATTTTACCGATAACGGATTAAAGTTGCTGGCAAAAACCACAACCGCCGTACAGGAGATATTCATCGTCACACAGCAGCCGGATCTGCTGCTTGACGAACTTTACAAGGCGGGGTTTGTGGAACACGAACGAACGGATGTGCGCCACGCCCATCCGCGCAGGCGCAAGCGATCCGGACGCCAGCAGTCGTCGGAGCGATCGGCTGCGAAATCTCCGGAAACGCGGTCTGGCCAGTCTGACAAGGCTGGCCATGACCAGAACAGCACATCCGGGCATAGTGATCGTTCACAAAAGAGTCAGGAAGGAACTGCAGGCGCACAGACAGATCCTCTGACACTGCGCCAGATGCTGGATCCCGCTACCGTGGCCGGGCTGATGAAGATGAAAGAACAGGCAACGCCAAAGCCCCGCGAGACAGCCGCTGATAATCAAGAACGAGTGGGCGCGCCAAGTCGAGGAGAAGGTCGCAAAGGCAACGCAGCGGAATCCGTTGTGAACCGTTCTGCACACTCGCGCGACGGCGCAAAAAAACACACGGCCAACGAGGAGGATTTTGCGAGCCTGTTTGCTCCGGAAGACGACTCCGAGTCGTTTGAGGAGCTTCTCAACAAGTCCAAACTCGATCCAAAGTTTTTCAAATAACCAGTTGCAAAGCGAACAGACTAACCAAGGCGCCGCAAGTTCCTGACTAACTTTGGTCATGGGCAGCGGCAGGAACGAACCGGCAGCGTCAAGAAAGGACGGCGGTCGCAAGTTTCTGACTGACTTTGGTCATGGACAGCGGCTGTTATCGCTGTTCAGGACTTGCGTCGCAGATCCCGGTACGCGCTGTCGAGTTGCTGCGCCAAAACATCCTGTTCAGTGACCGGCGCGCGACACGCAAATGATTCACAGAGATATGCCGTCGGCGCCCCCGCGATCGGCTCCTGCGCTTCTGTAAATGGGGCCAATTTAGCCATTTGCTCCTTATACTCGTCTGTTCTCAGCATGACCGTTGTTTGTGGATAAAATCGCTGCCGGACCGTCGCGACCAGTTTCTGCAGTCGCGGATCGCGATCGTCTCGCCCGACCAGTACAACTTCTTGCGTGGGATAGAGGACAAGTTGCAGCGCCATGAGAAACTGGCTGAAGGCGGTCGGATGTGCATCCACCTCATCGCGAAACGCAACCATTTGCCTGTCGCGCAACTGCATCCATTTCGGATCGCCGGTCATCGCGGCGAGTTTCGCAAGCACATACGCCGCGACCGAATTGCCCGAAGGCATGGCGCCGTCATACAACTCCATCGGTCGCGCAAGCAGTTCCTCAGCGTCTGCTCCATAAAAGTAAAACCCGCCACTGTTCACAGCGCTGAACAACCGCTCAATCTCTCCGACAAGAAACAGCGCCGTTTCCAGATAGCTGATGACAAACGTGCTCTCGTACAGTTCGAGTGCAGCCCACGCCAGAAACGCATAATCATCGAGATACGCCAGGTGCCTGGCCTCGCCCTCCCGGTAGCGAGCGAGCAGGCGACCATCCGGTCGCATCAGATTCTTACGCACAAATGAATAGGCTCTCTCTGCGGCGTCCGCCAACGCCGGATCGCCAAGCACTCTGGCTCCTTTAGCCAATGCGCCGATCATCAGCGCATTCCAGGCCGTGAGAATCTTATCGTCCTTATGTGGATGCACGCGCTGTTCACGGGCGGCAAACACTTTCTCCCGCGCGTCAATCAAACGCCTGATCCATAGGTTCCCATTATCGTTCTGGTTCCTCCGAACGTTCAGGTTTTCGGCGTTCTGCTGATTCTCGGCGTCCTGTCCGCCCCCGCCATGAAGCGTTTCGTGGCGCGCCAGCCATTCTTCTGGCGCGATGTGCAACAGATTAGGAATGCTCGCACCTTCAAAATTTCCAGTCTCAGTGATGCCAAAATGCCGACTGAACTCCACAGCCATATCGGGGTCCAGCACATTCTTGATCTGATCCGGGGTAAACGCGTAAAATCTGCCTTCCACACCTTCTGAGTCTGCGTCCTCCGCGGAATAGAAGGCGCCCTCTGGACTGGTCATCGTCCGCAGCGCATACGTAAATATCTGCCTGGCCACTGTCGCGAAAAAGCGGTCGCCAGTTATCGCGTACGCATCCAGATAGGCATGAGCCAGCAGGGCATTGTCATATAGCATTTTCTCAAAATGCGGCACTAACCACTTTTCATCCGTAGAATAGCGGGAAAATCCGAAGCCCACATGATCCCAAATACCACCCGCGTACATACGCACCAACGTCTGTGTAACCATGGTCAACGCATCTGCTTCGCCCGTCAAAACATGATGGCGAAGCAGGAAAAGCAGATTATGCGGACTGGGGAACTTTGGCGCCCTGCCAAACCCTCCAAAGGTTGGATCAAACGTCCTGCGAAACTGATCAAACGCATGATCAAACACATCACACCCAAATTCCCTTTCCGTTTCCGTATGCTGTTCAGGGGCAATCCGCGCTGGATCCCGCCTCAAATCAGCGGCAATCTGTGTGCCTATGCCCACCAGTCTGGCGCGGTCATCCCGCCAGAGATCCGCCAGTCGCGAAAGCAGTTCCGTGAACCCAATCAGACCATATTGACGCTGCTTCGGGAAATAGGTGCCCGCAAAAAACGGATGCTTCTCCGGAGTCATCACAATGGTCAGCGGCCACCCGCCCTGCCCCGTCATGGCCTGACAGACGCTCATATAAATATGGTCAATATCGGGCCGCTCTTCCCGATCCACCTTAATCGCCACAAAATTCTCATTCAGCAAAACCGCGATTTGCTCATCTTCAAATGATTCCCGTTCCATGACATGACACCAGTGACAGGTCCATATA
>JAKADD010000035.1 GCA_021820825.1 Bacillota bacterium | reverse complement strand
GATGCTTAAACAACGAGGGCATGATGATCGGGTCGGACACCCGGCCTTCGACAAAAACGAAGAGGCCAAGAATGACAACGCCCGACGCAAATAAAACGATCTCGACAGGAGACGACCATGTGTACTTGCCGCCTGCCCACGTAAAGCCGAGAAGAATGGGAATCAGTCCTGCCACGAGGAGAAGAGAACCAGCCCAGTCCACCTTCACACGATGCTCCGCCCGTACGCTTGGCAGTGTGAAAAGCACCCCGATAATCGCCAGTACGGCAAAAGGCAAGTTGATGTAAAATACCCATCGCCAGGAGAATGAGTCTGTAATCCATCCGCCGACCGTGGGTCCGATAATGCTGGACACCCCAAATACGGCGCCCATGACGCCCATCCAGCGCCCACGCTCTTTCGGATCGAAAATGTCCCCGATGGTCGCACGGGGCATGCTCATCATGGCTCCGGCTCCGATCCCCTGAAAGCCGCGTGCGATCACGAGCTCCATCATCGTGTGCGCCTGACCGGAGATTGCAGAACCAATTCCAAAGAGAACGAGCCCAAGCAAGTAAAATGGTTTTCGTCCAAACACATCGGACAGTTTGCCGTAGATCGGAACGGTGACAGCGGACGCCATCATGTAGGAAGTCGATAACCAGGCGTACAGTGAAAATCCGCGCAAGTCACTGACAATGGTGGGCATCGCGGTTGATACGACCGTCTGATCCATAGACGAGAAGAACATTGTCAAGAGAACGGTGGCCAGCGCCCACCACTTTCGCGAACCTGAGATGCGGTTCGAGGACTGCACTGTCGATTGAGACCGAATTGAAAATTCCATACTTCACTTCCTCCAGTCGACTAATTGGTATCGGCCCCTGATTGCTCATGCTCGCTCTTGCCTGACTCAATGACGGTCTTCGGGTCCATAGCCGCTGAGATGCCGGATAACTTCTCCAAGGTCTGCACAAACGAATCCAATTCAACGGGGGAAAGTTGTGCCAGACAGTGCTGCAGGATATGCTTCCGTACGTCGAGCACCCTGTTCAGTGCCTCCTCGCCTGATTCCGTCAACTGGGCGATCACCACCCGGCGATCATTTTTGTCGCGGATGCGAACGGCATAGCCGAAGCCTTCAAGGCGATCAAGCATGACGGTAATGGCGCTCGGATTCACCTCTAATCTTTCTGCGAGTTTTGAAATCGTGCACGGGTGTTCCCGTCGGATAAAATGCAACATAAAAACTTGTCCAGGCGTTAACCCTAAATGAGAACGGGTTATAAGCTGGGGACCCAAATTTTGAATCATGATGTACAAAGCCGAATCAAAGCGCTCTGTTAATACGCCCAATACGTCGATGTCCTGACACATGGCGCCACCTCATTACTTAAAGTATCATATATTTAACTAATTGAATTTATGCATTAGATGATAATTGCATAATATAAATAAAATCATTCGTTGTCAAGTGACATGCAAAACAAGGTAAGCCCCTCGGGATCTGTCCGCTGCGCACGACGCAGGACACATCGGATCCAGACGTGTGGCTGCCCATCACAGCAAATTCAGATGCAGCGATTCAATCATTTGATGTACGATTAAATCCGCCAACTCATCGGGTGGAATGTTCTTGTCATTTTTGATCCACTGAATAAGAATATTGATCGCCATTCCCGCGCGCACCGCGGCAAAGTAATCCAAATGAGCCCAGATGAGTTCGTGGGATCTGTCGATATGTTGAGTGATCAATTCGAACATTTTCATAAATGAATCATGCGCGATATCCAGGCGGTTGGCCTGAATCAACAATTCCATGATCCTGGAATGTATATACCAATAGCGCAAAAATGGTTTGAGAAATGGCACCCGAAAAGTGTTGGCGGCGCTGTTGTTCAATCGATAATAGTCCAATAAATAGACATAAAGTCCGTGAAATGCTTCGTCACATTGCCAGCGCAATATATCGTCAAGCGAACTGAAGTTTCTGTAAAACGTCGCTCGGCCCAGTTTTGCCCGCGTCACAACTTCCGTAACCGTAATCGCCTCAAACTGCTTTTCCCCCATCCATGACACCAACGCATCGTAGAGGTAGCCGCTGGACTCAATGGACCGTTTATCCTTTCTAATGTGATACATTCACCCGCCTCCTGTCTCACATCTTTCAACCCCATTGACTCTGTTACTGCAACTATTATATAACATGACTGAATACGGATCAAATGTATCGTATTTAATTATTTATGGTACAAGTGATTTAACCCAAGAAGGAAGTTGGATCATGTTTGTACAAGAATTGAAAGAGGGTTCACCGGGTGAATAAATCGGTTGCACAAGGTTACGCACGATTCATCACGCGTTTTCGCTGGTTAATTATCATTATATGGATGACGGCCGCCGTGGCAGCGGTGCAGTGGCTTCCCAATCTCTCTACGGTTGTGGCCCATACACAGACCAATTATTTGCCGTCCTCTTCGCCTTTGATCACAGGACAGAACCTCCTGCATGAGGTGAACCCGAAACACTACGCCAAGAGCACCGCGGTCATCGCACTCGTGAATCCCAAAGGACTCACGGCCCGTGATCAAATGTTTTTCAAATCCGCCCTAACCCCGGTGGATCATCATCCCACTTTGTACGGAATCAATGCTGTAGAGGATCTTTACAATACCAGCAGCGCTCTGTCCTCCACGTTTTTGAGCAAAGACGGCACAACGGAAATGGCCATGATTGGCTTCCCCCATGGAGAGATCTCCAATGCGACAAAAACTGCCCTGGCCAAATTGCACACCGCAATGGATCGCGCGCCATCCGATGCACACGTGTATTTCACGGGAGAAGCACCGATTCAACAGGATAATATCAGCATCTCACAACAGGGTGTGCGAAAGACGATCGGAGTCACCATCGTACTGGTCCTTGTTATCCTGTTGTTGGTGTTCCGTTCTGTGTTGGCTCCCATTTTGACGTTGTTGGCGATCGGGTTGTCGTTCGTCATTTCGTCCGGTATTGTGGCTAAATTGGCGCTACAGGGCCTGCCAGTTTCCAGTTTCACGCAGACTTTTTTGATCGCCACGTTGTTTGGCGCAGGAACCGACTACTCGGTCATCTTGATCAATCGCTATCGTGAGGAATTGACCCGGCAACACGGGAACACGGAGTTGGCCTTGCACGACACATGGCGCGCGGTGGGCAAAACGGTCATCTTCAGTTCTCTGACGGTCATTTTCTCCTTTGCCATTCTATTTTTTGCCCAGTTCGGCCTCTATCGAACGGCAGTCGGTGTTTCTGTCGGCATCTCTGTCGTACTTCTTAACGTATTAACTCTTTTGCCTGCCCTGATGAGCTTATTTGGCCGGTCCTTGTATTGGCCGCAACAACCCAAAGAGGGCGCTGTTTATAAACCTTCCTGGTTCTGGGCGGGTACGGGCCCCATTGCAGTGCGCCATTCGTGGGTGACGATCCTGGTGCTCATCCTGCTGCTCATACCGACGGCGCTGCTGTTTACCAATCAACGAACCTTCAATCCTTTAAATGACATTCCCAACGCGCCGTCCGCAACGGGATTCGCCGCAGTGGGCAAAGCATTTGGTCAGGGAAATGTGTTGCCAAGCCAGATTGTTCTTAAAACAAACAGCAATTTGCGGACTCCGGAGGGCATGGCTACGATTGAAAACATAGCGCACGCTCTGGCTAGCCTGCCGTCGATTGCACAGGTGGACAGTGCGACGCGACCGACAGGCAGCGTCATCCCGCAACTGGAGTTAGCCAATCAAAACCAGCAGGCAGCCCATGGACTCAGTCAAGTTGAGAGCGGCCTTTACGCCATGCAATCCGCCTCATCGAGAAATCCTATGCAACTCGTGAACGCTTCCCAGCAAATCACCCAGAGTCTTGACAAGACCGCAAGCGGCGCCGTGCGATTGGCCCAAGGCGCAGAGCAATTGGACGAATCCGCCCAGAAACTGAAGCAAGGCGCAAATTCCTTGAATCAAAACCTGCAAAAACTGTCTGGTGCGATGCAAACCTCCACACAGGCATCGCAACAAATCACACAGGGACTCACACAATCAGCGATGGCGAGCCAGCAATTGTCACAGGGTGCAGGACAGTTGGCGCAAGGCTCGCAAGAACTGACAAGCGGTTCGACCTCCCTTGTCAATGCCTTATCCGCGTGGGTCAAGGCGCATCCGGACACTGCCAACAACCCGACATGGGCGCAAATTGCGCAATTGGCGCACGCACAACTTCAAGCGGCGACGAAAACAGGTGCAGCCAGTCAAACCTTGCAACAAGGCGCCGCTCGATTTGCAACTGGTCTGCATCAATTGCAGTCTGGCTCCGCACAACTCACGGATGGTTTGAATCAACAAGACACAGGCGTGTCGCAGTTATTCACAGGCTCTGGGAAACTCGCACAAAGTACAGCGGCTCTGGCAAAGGGAACGGATTCACTTCACTATGGGGCGTCGAAACTTGCCCAAGGCGTACCGACTTTGACGACAGGGAGCCGGCAGATCACCAGTGGAATTCAAAAAATGACAACGGGTTTAGCCAGTTCGTCATCTGGAATCCGCCAAATGAGTCATGGTGTCAGTGCAGTCCAAAGCTTCCTGACTTCGACCAAGAACGCGACTACCCAGGGTGATCCGGGATTTTACGTTCCGTCATCTCAATTGTCCTCCAATAAAGAATTGAACAGGGCGATGAATGCGTACATCTCACCTGACGGGCACGTCGCGGAATTCACCGTCATTTTGCGGGCCAATCCTTACTCGAGCGCCGCCATACACGATATTCCCGGCATGTTGCAGACGGCCCATGCCGCGCTGCAAGGCAGTCCTGTTCACCATGGCGCTTTGTATACGACGGGAACCACAGCGACACAGTATGAGTTGAATCAAATTTCCAACCAGGATTTCACGCACACCGTAGTGCTGGTGCTCAGCGTGATTTTCATTTTACTGGCGCTGATGCTGCGGTCCATTATTGCGCCGATGTACATCATTGCCTCATTGGCGGGAACCTATTTTGTGACGATGGGGCTTATACAAACCATCGCCGATCGCATTTTGCACCAACCGGGGATCAGTTGGTCGGTTCCCTTCTTCATCTTTCTCTTACTCGTTGCGTTGGGCGTCGATTACAGCATCTTCTTGATGTCGCGATTTGAAGAGGAAATGCGCAATGGACTCACGCCAGCGAAAGCCATACAGATTGCCATGGGGAAAATGGGCAATGTCATTTTCTCCGCCGCCGTGATCATGGCCGGTACTTTCGGATCCATGACGGTGGCAGGTGTGACCTCGCTCGTGGAAATCGGGCTTTCGATCGTGATCGGGTTATTATTGTACTTCACCGTGATCCTTGGATTCTTCATTCCTGCTATGGTCAATGTCGTGGGCAATGGCCACTTTTGGCCCGCAAACGCGCGCAGCGAAGAATGATCTATACACAAAACGGCGGCTCGCAAGGAACTGGCCCGCGTGCTACAATAGGTGTAAAAGTTGGCTTCAGATAAGGAATGACGGAATGACCGCCTGTCATCGTAAAACCGGACGGTGGCGCGTCGTGCTGGCGACTCTGCTGGTGGGACTGTTTTTTTGCTCCCTTCCTGTGTATCGCACCGTCGCTGCCAGCAGCGTGAGCATGAGCGTCAATGTCGGTTTCCAAAGTTATTTTGATCCCAGTGTCTGGGCGCCTGTGCGTGTGACGCTGGTGCATTCCGGATCACGGGCGCTGTCGGGCTCGCTCGTATACGGAGTGTCTGGCAAGCTCCCGTATGACGGGAAACTCATCTGGCCGGTGAAAATGCCTGCTGGAACGGGTGTGTCGACGGCGGTTTTCATAGGCTTGCCGGGGCGTCTCCTTCAGCGCGGCGGTGTGCTCAGACTTGTGGTGCAGGGTCAGACAGCGGCGCAGATTCGACTAATCGGAGTGGCTGTTAATGGTTCCGATATCGCGGGCGTTGTCAGCACGCAGCCTCAGGTGGTGCAGTTTTTGGCAGGCGTTTCCTCTGCCAACGGTTCGTCTGAGCTTGTGACCGCTTTTATTCGCCCGCAGTCGTTGCCGCAGTCGTTGCAATTGCTGCAGAGTCTGAGCTATCTGTATCTCGACGGAGCGGTGGCCGCAGAGTTGACATCGGCTCAGGTACACGCTGTTCTTGCATGGGTGCGCTCTGGTGGAATTCTGATATTTGGCGGAGAGCAGCCAAACGCAGGGCAGATTGGCGGATTTTCGGCCTATACGCCTGTATCTGGGGCGATTGTTCTTGACCAGTCAGGCGCTTCTCTGGCAAACTTTGCGGGCACCCAGCCAGCGCACGGAAGTCTGGCGCTGCTGTATGGAACAGCCAGCAAGGATGCGACTGTGCTGATTGGCAATCGTGCCAACGCGCTTGTCGCGGATCGGACTCTCGGGCGAGGCGAGATCGTTTACGCGGGCTTTGACGCCGCCTCGTCCTCCCTAGTTTCGTGGGCGGGGAACGCCATGTTGTGGGAGGGCATCCTGCATGCCGTTCATGGTTCCGTGCTCACCGCGAAAGCGGATCTTTTTGGCCCGGCCGGCATGTTGTCGCTGGTTGGAGCCGCTGAACAGTTTCCGCAGTTACACGCGCCGCCGCTCTGGATTTGGGAAGTGGTTTTTGGTGTATATACATTTATTTGTGGACCGGCGCTCTACGTTTTGCTCAGACGCCGTCGCAAAAACGAGTGGGCGTGGGCTGTACTGCCGATGATGTCGATTGTTTTGGCCGCCGCGATCTATGGACTTGGCGTGTTACAGCGTCCAAACGGTCTGTTGACGCAGAGTGTGGGGCTGGTCGATATCGTGGACGCCAATCTGGCGCAGGTGGTCGGGGTCGAAGCGCTCATGTCTCCGCAGACTCGCTCCTATACGGTCACGACTCCGCCGTCGACATGGAGTGTTCCGCTTGCCGAGGGAGTCGCAGCGACACGCGGCGACGCGCGGGTCGAGTTCACAGCGCGGGGGAATGTGTCGTCATTTAACGCCGTACCCGCCTGGGGCGGTCGGTTCGTATACGCGGTGCATGACGCCCGGCGCTTTGGTTCGGTGCAAGGCGCGCTATACACTTCGTTGCGTTCGCTGGCGGGTTATCTGGTCAATGATACGAGTGTCAATCTGACTGGCGCCGCGCTGATTGACCGGGGACAGGTCGTGATGCTCGGACCCATCAAGCGTGGGGAGACGATCAGCGTGGACGCCGAGTTGCGAAAAACACCGCCGCGGGGTTCACTTGCCGGGCAGATTGCCGCCGCGCTCAGCAGCGCGTCATATGGGGTTGGAAGATCCCTGTATGACAGTGTTCCGAGTTTTGTGACCGCTGCCCCCCCGCAGGGCAACGTGATTTTCATCGCCTGGACGCACACGGAACCGCCTGTATTCAGTCCGGAGGGCACAGTGTTGCCTGCGACGCCGCAGTGGATGATCAGACAAGTGCTTCCTGTCACCCCTGTTTTGGAATGAGGAATGGGTCTATGATCACAACGGAAAATCTGTGCAAGCGGTACGGGAAGACCGACGCTGTCCGCGACCTCAACCTGGATGTCAGGGCGGGTACGGTGTTTGGGTTTGTCGGTGAAAATGGAGCGGGCAAGACGACCACATTGTCTATTTTAGCCACTTTGATGTTGCCGACTTCCGGGAGAGCATTTGTGGGCTCTGCGGAAGTGACAACGGAGCCAGCGGCGGTGCGCCGATTGATCGGGTACATGCCGGATGTGTTCGGAGTATATGATGATCTCAGCGTGCGCGAATATCTTGCCTTTTATGGAACCGCCTATGGAGTGGAGACGGCCCTGATCGAAGAGCGCACTAAGGAACTCCTTAACATGGTCAGCCTTGAGGATAGGGCGGACGCTTATGTCAACGCGCTTTCACGCGGCATGCAACAGCGTCTTGGTCTCGCACGCTGCCTGATGCACGATCCGCCTGTGCTGATTCTGGACGAGCCTGCTTCAGGACTCGATCCTCGGTCGCGCATTGAAATGCGCGAGATTATCAAGGGGTTGCGTCAGCGCGGCAAAACCGTCCTGATCAGTTCGCATATTCTGCCCGAACTGGCGGACATGTGCGATGAAATTGGCATCATCAAGCACGGCGCGCTCGTCGCCTGCGCCTCAGTCGAGGTGGTGACCGCGCGGGCGAATGGCCATCGCCAGATTTGCGTTGAAGTGCTTGCGGGGGGTCTGGCGATGGCCGACACACTCGCTCGGCACCGCTTTGTTTCTGAAGTGTTGACCTGTGAAGAGACGCGGGTAGACCTGCTCTTTTCGGGAACGGAGCAGGATCAGGCGGAACTCATTCTCGATCTGACGGCGGGCGGCTATCAATTGAAGTCATTTCGCGAAGTCGGAGGCAGCCTGGAAGATCTGTTTCTACATCTGACGTCCGATGAGCATGCCGTGGAGCAGCCTGCAAGCACGCTGGCAGAATCTGCGGCAGGCCAGATGGCGTAGCCGGAGTGTGAATGCTGGTGGATGCGATACGGCAACGTCTTGTCTGGTGGATGGATAATCCATTGTTGCGCAAGGAACTGCGGCAGAGAATGCGATCTGGGCGAACGGTGCTGGCACTGTCGTTGTACCTGTTCATCATTGGCGCGGTTGCTTTTGTGTTTATGTATGTCAACGTCCAGGGTCAGACATTGCTGCTTCAGCCAACTCGAACGGCGGATCTGTTTACGTTTCTCTCATATCTGCAACTGGCGATGATTTCTTTTGTAACTCCGGGGATTGCATCGGGGGTCATCAGCGGCGAACGTGAACGGCAGACACTGACGGTGCTTCTGACGACGCCGCTCTCTCCGGCTGCGATTATATTCACGAAATTCGTCACATCCATCTCATTTCTGCTGTTGCTCATCGTTATGACGCTTCCGCTCTACAGTATCGTATTTTTGTTTGGCGGTGTTGTTCCGTCACAGGTGCTCGCTGTGTTTGGACTGCAGATCCTGACACTCGGCGCCATTGCCAGCATCAGCATCTTTTGGTCGACGTGGTTGCGCAGGACAGGCTGGAGTACTGTTTTTTCGTACGCCACGGTGGCTGCGCTTTTTCTGGGGCTGGCGGTGGCGGGATACCTGTTCGACAACATCGCAAATCACAGTCCCGACCAGGCGTTCTGGGGCTTGGTGAGCGGGATCTGTTATTCGCTGAATCCCATCTACATGCAGGCGGGTCTTGAGGCCAGTTTGGGTTTTACAAGTCCCGTGTTTCATCAATCGATCGTGTCATCGGTGTACAGCGTCGTGCAGGCCCATGATCTGTCAAGCACGGCCTCATGGGTGAGTTTTCTATACCTGTATCTTGGCGGGAGCGCGCTGCTCCTTGTCTCCTGTATCTGGCGGCTGCGGCCGGGAACGTTTGGCGTGTTGCGCAAGCGGTTGTTACGCTGGCTGGCGCGCTGAAAAACTGACCTGCAAGACCCATTTTGCAGGCGCTTGCAGGCTGTGTTAAGGTGAAGGGGAGAATGGAGAATGGAGACGGTAAACATGCGTGTGGCGAATTACTGTCCTCACAAACGGAGTGGAGCGGATGAACGTCACTGATCTGTATTGGCTGGGCGCGGGTGCGCTCGTACTCGTCGTGATCGTTTTACTGGTTCTGTGGAACGTGAAGCAACTACAGAAACAGACAGAACGACGCCGCTTGAAGATAACAGAGGAGTCTTTGGGAGCAACCGGCGGTGAGACAGCAAAAGCGGTTTCTTCACCACCGCAAACAGCGGTGGCAGACAGAGCCGTAACGCAACTGGAGTCCGCCGCGCCGACGGCAGGCGCACAGCCAGATGCGGAGTCCGCCGCGCCGACGGCAGGCGCACAGCCAGATGCGGAGTCCGCCGCGCCGACAGCAGGCGCACAGTCAGATGCGGAGTCCGCCGCGCCGACAGCAGGCGCACAGTCAGATGCAGAGTCCGCCGTTCCTTTTGCTCCTGTGCAAACTGGATTCGCAAACGAACTGGTGCTGGAGAAAGCGGCGCCTCTGGATCAACCCTATGAAGCGGACCAGGCACTGCGCGCGCGCGTCACGGACGAGTTTCAGCGTTCTCACGCTTACGATCGCTCGCACGTTTATGCTGACTTCGCGGAACAGTCGGCGCCTCTCGTATTGGGCCGGGAGGAAATGGACGGCGCTGATGAGATTCTGGACGAAGACCACATCCTGCGCAGGTCAGCCTACGAAACATTGGCGGACCACAGCAATGGCGATGCAGGGTTTCCAGAATCCTTTCTCCAGAAACTGGACGATCCGCGCGTCATCGGATGGCTGACGGTTCATCCTGATGGCTATGTTCTGGCAAGCGATCAGCCGTACGACGACAGCGTCATCGCCATGTTTGCGACCCTGGCGGGTCACGCTGCGCGGACGGCAGAAGTGGTTGGTTTGACGGAGACGCGGGAATTTATGGTGCGCGGCGTTGAAGGGATGATTGCCATGGCGCCTGTATCCCGGATTGTCTCTGGCAGGGAGGGGTATCTGGTCATCTTTTTCGATGGCGAAACGACCTACGAAGATATTCTGGCAGTTCTGGGCGGCGGACAGTAGAATCGCGGCTCCGTATATATAATGATGCGCAATGCGACTCTGGTTTGACTCATTTGTTATACTGAGGGTGAGAGACGGAGAGGAGTGCGAGTGGATGTTTGAACAGGTTGAAGAAGTGATCGATCGCCTTCGTCCGGCTCTGCAGTCAGACGGTGGGGATGTCGAGTTGGTGAGCGTCCTCGGCGGTATAGTCACAGTGCATTTGAGCGGCGCCTGCAGCGGCTGCCCCATGTCGACCATGACACTCAAGATGGGCCTGGAACGAGCCATCAAACAATCCGTACCGGAAATCGTCGATGTGATAGCAGTTTAAATTTCTCTGGAGGTGCTCTTGGGTGGCTAATGTGCAAGAAGTGACAGATCAGTCGTTTTCCTCGTTCATTCAGGGTGAGCAACCCGTTTTGATCGATTTTTGGGCTTCCTGGTGTGGTCCGTGCAAGATGCTGTCACCCATTGTCGAAGAGTTGGCGGGCGATTTGAAGGGAAAACTCAAGGCTGGCAAACTGAATGTGGATGATAACCCGCAAACGGCAAGCCAGTTTGGCATCATGAGCATCCCGACGTTGCTTGTGTTCAAGCGCGGAGCGGTGGTCAGGCAGATCGTCGGGTACATGCCAAAAGCGCAACTGAATGCGAAACTGTCGGATCTGTTCGGATAAGGGGCTATTGCTATTCGGCGTGAATCGCGACAGACACGGTGTCATGCGCTTGGGCGTCGCCTGCGTCAAAGCGGCGCCTAGGCAGGCGCCGCCGTGTGAACTGATAGATAGTCTTGTGCAATGTGCCGTCTGACGACACAGCGAATCACCTGGCGGCGCCGAGTTCGCGCATGCTCTCGCGCACTGCTTCCAGTGTGAAGTCGATATCCGCGTCTTCATGGGCGAGTGTCGTAAACCATGCTTCATATTTGGATGGGGCAAGACAGACGCCGCGCCGAAGCATGGCATGGAAGAAATGCGCGAAACGGTCGCTGTCTGTCTGCTTTGCCGCTTCGTAATTGCGCACCGGATGATCGCCAAAAAACAGTGTCAAGGCCCCCCCATAGCGATTGACGCTATGGGGGATTCCGTATTCCAGAGCGGAGGCATGGATTCCCTCCTCCAGCCGTTTCGCCTTTTCGGCGAGGCGTTCGTACACGCCAGGCTGTTCGAGGATATCGAGGCAGGCCATGCCTGCGCGAATGGATGCGGGGTTGCCTGCCATTGTTCCCGCCTGATAGGCGGGGCCAAGCGGCGACACCTGCTCCATGATGGCCTGTGCGCCGCCGTACGCGCCGATGGGCAGTCCGCCGCCGATGATCTTGCCGAGAGCCATCAGATCAGGCTGTACTGCGTTAT
>JAKADD010000034.1 GCA_021820825.1 Bacillota bacterium | reverse complement strand
TAAGGAATGAAAACCCGCTCGGCCGGGATCATATGCTGCGCCGAGGCGAGTTCGGCGTAGCCGTGTTTGAGAAACGGCGCAGCATACGATTCCGGCGGGCAGAGCAGGCCCGTGCAGAGCAGACAATTGAGGAGGAGTCAAAGCGATGACCTGGGAGAAAATTGGCGAAGTTTCGGAACTGACCGTCGGAAACATGAAGCAGTACGAGATCGATGGGGAAGTAATCGCAGTGTATCATTTGCAACAGGGATGGTTTGCGACTGCGGATACGTGTACGCACCAGGACTGTTCGCTCACAGAGGGGAGCATTGCCGGCGAAGAGATCGTCTGCCCGTGTCACGGCGGCGCATTTTCGATAAAAACTGGCCGCGCAACGCGTCTGCCCTGTGTGATCCGACTGGAGACTTATCCGATTCGCATCCGCGACGATCACATTGAAATCGAATGGACATAATCCCGCAAAGTGGTCAACGCCGGAAACGGTCGAACCATTCGCGACTCACGATCCAATCGTCTTTGTCGCCCTCAATAATTCCCTCCCGGCGAAACTCGTTCCAGGTGCGATTGACCGACTCGCGCGAGAGCGCGATCATGCGCGCCATCTCGGTATGGGTTATCGGCAACGACAGATGAATCCCGTCGGCGCCCGCACGCCCGTGTTCATCGACCAGATGCCACAACAGAGCTCCCACACGTTCCTTGGCGTCGAACACTGAAACCTCCTGCAGTTTCGTTTGCAGGCGCAAAATCATGTGACCAAGAACCCGCAGCATTTTGCGCATCATATCCGGATGCTGCTGCAGCAGTTCTTCGAATTTATAGATGGAAATCGCGTATAACACACCATCGACCAGCGCCTCCGCCGTTCCCGGATACGGGCTGTCGTCAAACAGGCCTGCGTGTGGAAACATGGCCTTGGCGCCCAGAATATTGACGATATTTTCCCTTCCCTCGGCGTCAACCTTGAAAATCTTGACGAGGCCCCGTTTGACAAAGTACACAAATTCGCGGGCTTGTCCCTCCATAAAGATATACTCGCCGCGCGCACAGGGATGGACGATCACCAACTTCGCCAACTGTGCAAATTCTGCGTCTGTCAAATCGCGAAACAGCACCATATGATGCAGTTCCTCCATACCAGTCATGCCATACCTCCCTCCCGTTTTGAAGCGGACCAGATCACGATGAACGAGAGTGCGCCGAGACCGGCAAACACCCCACCGACGGCCAGTACATTCGATCCGGCGACCGGTCCACACGCCATCAAAGAGAACCCGATCGGCATCAGTACAGCCCCGCTGATGGACGCCGCCATTTGTGTGGGCGAAACCCAGCCAGAACGCACATAGCGGTGCAACACGCGGGGAAACAGCGTATAGCCCACGCCATAGACGAGCGTCGTAATCCAGCCCAGAAACAGCAGATGCAGTGAAACGAGCGACAGCGGATCGGCTCCCCATACGAGCCGCACTCCCAGCGCCAGCGCAAAACACCAACTGGCAAGCCACGCCACGCCAGAGGTGACGCTGAGCCGCTTAAACCAGTCACGGCGCATCTGCCAGACATACAGAATGGCAATCCAGATGAGCGAGACGCCAATCAGAGCAAACCCCAAACGATCCGCTGCACTGCCTGGATCTGGCGCGATCGCGGCAATCGCCACACCCGCAATCCACAGTGTCTGAATCAGCGATCCCTGACGGCGGCCCACGCATTTCCTGCCCACAAAGCGCGGAAACAGGTGTAGCGAAACGGACAGCACAGTTCCCGCAATCCAGCCATAGTATACCAAAACCAGCGCACCCGTGGGCAGATTGGCCGCGTCGGCTCCCGCCGTTGCGAGAACATCCGCCGCCATCCACACCGCCGCGATTATCCAGCACAGCAACGCCAGACTGGTTCCGCGCTGTGCGATGCGATCGGTGGATTCCGCATAGACAGCCGGCGTCAGCAACCCGGAAGCGCCCGATCCATCCTGCGACGACTCGCTGTTCGCCCCGGTGGGGCGATCGGCGACTGACTGTCCAGAGCGGACGATCCACATGATGTTGCGCAGAAACAGCAGCGGAGCCAATGCCTGGAAGACCCAGCCCGCTTCCACCAGCATGTTCAGAGAAAAGCCTGCGCCGAGCGCGATCGCCGCCACGCCGATTTCAGCGCAGAGCAGGTGCGTCCACCCAGCAACTGCAGATAGCGGGCGAAAGCGCCCAAACGAGGCCAGCACGGCATACGTCATGCCATAGATGAGCATGGTCAGCCAGCCAAACGGATTTAATTCCGCGTGGACAGGAACGAGCGTTCCCCACAGCGACGTGTCAACCGCCATCATTCCGCCCAAAGTAACCCCAATGACAAAGTGAACCATGGCCAGCACAATAAATAGCCGGGCCTGTTTCATGACGGCCTGGCTATTTTCGTGATGCGATAAACGTACCCGCCGCAGCCACACTGATCAACGTAGCGGATGTCAACGGCAGATTCAAACCGTTCCCGCAAAATGGGAACCAAATAGGCGTCGGGGTGCCCATGATCAGGGGCAACCGCGATATTGACATAATACCCTTCAACAGTGTCCACAATCGCCTCACAGGCATCTGAGACGATCCGGGTCCTGTCCGCCGCATACTCTTCCGTTTCAAGATTCACCGACCAGTTCCTTGCCCGCATGCTCCCACCCCTTCAGGATTCGCGTCGTTCGAGGCGGACACGCCAGATCTCCGGGCCCTCCGCGAGATACTGCCACCCGAATTGCCCCGCGTACTCCGCCTCAAGCTGATAGCGCAGAGGTTTCGGATCATGATCATTGATAATCTCCATTACAAGACCAGGGGCAAGCGTCGTAAATACCGCGAAAATCGCCTCGTGTTTGAATCTCGGTGGGTACTGCGTTACGTCCAACACGGCCGCATATTCATTCATGGCAGATTCTCCTCTCATCGGCCGACGACTCCTGCCGTCGTGCTGTCTCCAACACTATACGGCCAGGATGCCCGTTGCGACGTGACGCACATCACAGTTCCCAAAATCAATCGCCCTGCTCAACCCACGACGGGTCCTCCCGCGTTGTTCTGTAACTTTAATGGCGGCAGATTGGACAGCGTATCGCGCAGAGTCAGTTTTTTCTGGCCGCGGTACAAAGAGACGGAAACTGTCTGCCCAGGCTGATACTGCTGCAAGATAGTCTGCAAACTGCCGATGCCTGTCACTTTATGCCCATTTACAGCCACAATGACATCGTCGTGCTGAAAACCGGCCGCCTTCGCCTGCGTGTTGTCCGGAGCGGCGACCCACACGCCGTAGTTCACCGGAACATTGGGCCAGTAGTTCTGGGGTAGATCCTGGAGCGGCAATCCAGAGATGCCAAGCGCCGCGTGCTGCGCGTGGCCTGACGTCAGGATCTGGTCAACGATCTTTTGCACCTGATTGCTGGGAATCGCAAATCCCATGCCCGAAAATCCTTGTGCAACGATCTTGCTGCTGTTGATGCCAATGACCTGACCCGCGATGTTGAGCAGCGGTCCGCCGCTGTTCCCTGGGTTGATGGCCGCGTCCGTCTGCAGCACCGTTTGCATCCCCAGAGTCTGCCCGGTCGCCTCGTCGATCACAGGCATGGTTCGCTGAGTGGCGCTGATAATGCCCGAAGTGACCGTATCGGCGAATTGCAGCCCGGCAGGATTGCCGATTGCAATGGCGGGTTCTCCCGCATTGAGGTTGCTCGAATTTCCAAATACCGCCACATTGCTTGATTGAATATCACTGGCGGGAACTTTCAATACGGCGAGATCTGTGTAGGGATCGGTGCCGACCACCTTGGCCGTCACCTTCTGCTTCTGATTAATGACAACCTGAACCTGGTTCGCGCCCTGTACAACATGGTTATTGGTTACAATGTATCCTGCCGCGCTGAAAATAACTCCCGAACCAACCGCCGCCGCTTGAAGAGAGTACCCCGTTCCATTCGCGTTCGGCAGATCCTGCATATTGAGTACGCCGACAACGGATGGTGTAGCCTTTTTGACGACCTGCGTAATCGCGTCTGTGACATTCACCTGTACAACTTTCGGTCCCAGCGTGTAACTGGTTGTGACCGCTCCAGGCCCGGCGCTTGCAGCAGAACTTGGGGAAATGCCAAGCGCCTGACGGCCTGCGCTGAACTGCGAAGCATCGAACCATGCAGTCGTAGCCGATCCAACACCAGCCGCCAGCATTGTCAAACATGCTTATGAAGATACGAAAGTCATGTGGGATGAGGCCCCACTCAGGCCGTTGCCTTGGAATTTAGTGGTTTAGCGAGAGCGCATGTATTCAACAGTCGCTCGACCACACCGTTCCCCATGCCCCGACGATTGAAGCGATATACGAATTCCTCGAAGTACGACTGCTTATGTTCTTCCCGCCCGTGGTAGATTCCGTCAATGAACTTTTCAGGTTGCTGACAAGGGTATCCACCCACTTGAATACCTCGTGTGCGTTCTTGTCACTCGATAGGGTCACAAGATGACTGACATCCAACTCCTCGGCGCAAGCGGCATAGGTCGGATTCCCGTCTGTTTCCAGGATGACATCGGATGTCAATCTTCTGAAGAACACATCGAGTACCGTGCGCTTGCTCATATCACCCACAAGTTCCATGAAACAGTGCACGGGAGCGCCCTTCTTCAATGATAATCCGATCATCACGGTGTCTTGATCCGTTCCTCGCCCGCGTTTTCCGTCGCCGTGACTCTTTCCACCAAGATAAAACTCGTCCACCTGAACAATGCCATCGAACTTGTATAGGGAATTGCGTTCCTCCATGGCTTTGCGCTGCTTTTTTAGCATTAGCCACGCAGTTGGATACGAGACGCCCAGATCCCGCCCCAATGTCGTGGCGGCGATACCTTGCTTGTCATTGGATATTAAGTAAATGGCTTAGGAACCACTTACTCAATGGCACCCTGCTCTTATGAAAGATGGTGCCTGAAGTGACCGAGGTCTACCGGTGGCACTGTTTGCATTCGAAAAGCGGAACCCGTGTCTCTGCATCTCTTCGATGCGCTGCATACACCAACATGGCTTCGGTGCTATCGCATTTAGGACACCGAAATCCTTCTTTCCAGCGCAATTGAATCAGATGCTCTTCACACGCAGATTCTTCTGAGAAACGTTGTATAAACTCAACGGGATTCATCAGGCTTCACCTCGATGCAAACGTATGTTCTGTACCGATTGTACCACTTGCCCCCCACTTTGACCACTGATACTTTCGAGCCTTCTTGATAAGTATGTTGTATTATACCCCTACAGTGTGATGAGATTGTGATCCGTCAATTTCATCACACACAATACATGATCACAGAGTCAAACCGGTCATTTCGTGACTTGGAGCACAATCGGCGGTATCATCATTGGTACACTCAGCGTATGGCAATGTCGTATTGATCCCTGAGGAGAGATTGAACAATGGAAGAGCCACGCAAATCTCCGTCTATTCCCGCGTCGACCGCAAAACCCGTCGGCAAACCAGCGCCGTCTTTTGCAAGTGGAATACGCACGAGTCAGTCGCCCCCCTTCACTCTGCCGATGAGATACATGATGCTTGGTATCCTGTGTTTTGGGTTTTTCGCGATTGATCTGGTCATCCAGTCGGGCGCGCTGGCGCGCGACCCCACACAGCCATCCGTTGTTGCGCTCACGCATCTGTTGACGCTTGGCGCTTTACTCGCATTTGTGATGGGCGCCGTCTACCAACTGGCCACGGTCGCTTTTCTCATCCCGGTTGTGGCCGTCCGACTCGCCCGGTGGAATTTCTGGCTGTATCTGATCGCCCTCGTGGGTCTCTGGTGGTCGATGCAAACGTGGTCCGGACCGGGTCTTGTCCTGTTTGGAAGCTCAATGGCGCTCGCCATTTTCGTGTATTGCGGGATCGTTCTGACATCACTCGCAAGGACCAAAGTACGCGGACCGATCGTCTGGTTTGTCGCCTCTGCGCACAGCTATCTTGCATTGGCCATCACGGCGGGCATATTCCTTGTCCTGACGGACGCAGGTGTCACAAACGGCCTGAACGCTGTCCTGAATCCACTGTTGGCGACTCATATCGTGCTGGCGGCAGGCGGTTTTTTCACGTTTTTACTCGTCGGGTTCAGCATCAAGCTGCTGCCGATGTTTACGCTCTCGCACGGTTTCCCCATATGGCGCGAAAAATGGACGTTTTTCCTTCTTCACGCAGCTGTCTGGCTGCTGATCGCAGGCGTCTGGTCTGGCGTAGCGCCGCTTCTCTGGTTGGGCGCGCTGGCGGGAGCACTGGCGTTTGCCAACCATCTCGCGTATGCGGCAACAATCGTAAAACAGCGGATGCGCAAGACCGTTGAACCGCCGATCCGCTTTGTCATCGTCGCCGCAAGCGCTGGTCTTGCGGGGCTGTTCGCGCTGCTCGCGCAGGTCGTTGTATGGCATGCCCTGATTGCGCTGGAGAGTATCGTCCTGTTTTATATCTGGGGCTGCGTCACCCTGACCGTGATGGCTTACACGTACAAGATCGTGCCCTTTCTGATCTGGAGCGAGCGCTACGGACACCAGGCTGGCACAAGCAAAAAAAAGACGCCGATGATGGCGGACCTGTTGCCGCTTCGCTACAGTCGGCCGGTGTTCTGGGGATACGCCGCAGGCGTTTGCGTCACTTCATTCAGCCTGGCAGGCCAGTTCACAGCGGGTGTCATAACAGGCAGCGCATTGGTCGCAATAGCAATTCTCGTTTATTGCGCAGAAATCTGGTATGTCATCGATCCACGCAAAGTAGCGAATGAACTGCACCCATGAGTTGAGACGCGTGATCCGCCACCCAAGCCGCCATGCACCCTGCCAACGCCGCCCTTGCCGCCATTTCTTGTTTTTGCCCCGGATTCAGTTCACCCAACCAAGTTTGTTTTATGCTTCCAAGGTCATCATATCGGGTATCCAGTGTGGATCGAAAACAACGTCCACCTTGACAGACGTCACATTGTTCACATGCATGACCAAAGTCACACTCCAAGGTTTCTGACACGCCCTGAGCGTACCAATTCACGAAAGTAAATGAGGTGCGCCGCATCACACTTTTCACAACTCCTCCCCAGCAGTCCGAATTGTTCCGCGCGTGTTCTGTGATTGCATGCTCAATCACGCCTAGCGCCGAGCCGTGTGGTATGGTAAAACATATTAGTCACCCATACAGCCGTGCAGAACCATCAGCGAAGTGAAAACCCGCTTGTTCGGAATCGAATACTGCGCCGAGGCGAGTTCGGCGCAGCCGTGTTTGAGAAGCGGCGCAGCATTCGAGTCCGGCGGGAAGAGCAGATGCGTGCAAAGCAGATAATTGAGGAGGAGTCAAGGCGATGACCTGGGGGAAAATTGGCGAAGTTTCAGAGCTGACCGTCGGAGACATGAAGCAGTACGAGATCGATGGGGAAGTAATCGCAGTGTATCATTTGCAACAGGGATGGTTTGCGACTGCGGATACGTGTACGCACCAGGACTGTTCGCTCACAGAGGGGAACATTGCCGGCGAAGAGATCGTATGCCCGTGTCACGGCGGCGCATTTGCGATAAAAACTGGCCGCGCAACGCGCCTGCCCTGTGTGATTCGACTGGAGACCTATCCGATTCGCATCCGCGACGATCACATTGAAATCGAGTGGACATAATCCCGCAAAGTGGTCAGCGCCGGAAACGGTCGAACCATTCGCGACTCACGATCCAATCGTCTTTGTCGCCCACAACAATTCCCTCCCGGCGAAACCCGTTCCAGGTGCGATTGACCGACTCGCGCGAGAGTGCGATCATGCGCGCCATCTCGGTATGCGTTATCGGCAACGCCAGGTGAATCCCGTCGGCGCCCGCACGCCCGTGTTCATCGACCAGATGCCACAACAGAGCTCCCACACGTTCCTTGGCGTCGAACACCGAAACCTCCTGCAGTTTCGTTTGCAGGCGCAAAGTCATGTGACCAAGAACCCGCAGCATTTTGCGCATCATATCCGGATGCTGCTGCAGCAGTTCTTCGAATTTATAGATGGAAATCGCGTATAACACACCATCGACCAGCGCCTCCGCCGTTCCCGGATACGGGCTGTCGTCAAACAGGCCTGCATGTGGAAACATGGCCTTGGCGCCCAGAATATTGACGATATTTTCCCTTCCCTCGGCGTCAACCTTGAAGATCTTGACGAGGCCCCGTTTGACAAAGTACACAAATTCGCGGGCTTGTCCCTCCATAAAGATATACTCGCCGCGCGCGCAGGGATGGACGATCACCAACTTCGCCAACTGTGCAAATTCTGCGTCTGTCAAATCGCGAAACAGCACCATATGATGCAGTTCCTCCATACCAGTCATGCCACGCCTCCCTCCCGTTTCGAAGCGGACCAGATCACGATGAACGAGAGTGCGCCGAGGCCGGCAAACACCCCGCCGACAGCCAGTACATTCAACCCGGCGACCAGTCCGCGCGCCATCAAAGAGAACCCGATCGGCATCAGTACAGCCCCGCTGATGGACGCCGCCATTTGTGTGGGCGAAAACCAGCCAAAGCGCACATAGCGGTGCAATACGCGGGGAAACAGCGAGTAGCCCACGCCATAGACGAGCGTTGTAATCCAGCCCAGAAACAGCAGATGCAGTGAAACGAGCGACAGCGAAGCGGTGAAACCAGTCGCGCCACACCTGCAATCCACAGTGTCTGAATCAACGATCCCTGGCGGCCCACGCACGCCTTTCCCGCAAAACGCGGCAACAGGTGCAGTGGAATGGCCAATACAGTTCCAGCAATCCACCCATAGTATACCAGAGCATGTACACCAACGGACATGTCGGTTGCCATGAATTCGGAAGACCCAGAATATTCTCTGCCATCCACTCCACCGACGAACCCACTTCATCTGGCGGCGATTTTCCAACGTTGTGCGCGTTCATAATACTGTTTTGATTAATCGCTTCGTGTCAAGCAGTAGAAATTCGGCAATACATTTTCCTGTAATAGCACACTACAGGAACTACGTGGGCAGAAGTAAGAAGGTTGGTGTTCCAACCCGACAGAACGCTTGCAAGGGTCGTTCCAGCAGTTTGGCACTACGTTATGGGGTATGCGATCCGCCTACTTTCTTATAGGCAGCGTCACGATCGCTCTCTTTTGAACGCGTTCACAAGTATAATAAGCTGCATGGTATCGTCACCCTCCGTCACTTCCATGGAGGCGGCGCGTGGGCGCTGAAAGTGACGAACGCTCAGGTGGAAGTTACGGAAAGTCTTGAGGAAGTGGTGGACGCCATAATGACCCCGAGTGCCGTTGATGTTGTCAGTGCGGCTCTTGGGAAACTGAATCCGGCATCATCTCTGATGGCAGGAAGGATAAGGATTAACGGCGACCCCATTCTGGTACAGAAGTTGTTGGGGCACTCTCAACCAAGCACGGAGAAGCCGACAGACATGCACTCCATTCGGGCACAGACCCTGCGAGATATGAGAGGGTAATCCACGAAAAAAACTGGGAGACACCCGGTGTGCGTACTATAGTTTTGAAGGCGACTGTTATGCCGTCAAGTTTGGTGCGCCCTCCAACAGACAAAACCGCTCTCATTCATGATTTTGCAGACTGAATACGGAATGGTTAAATATGAAATCGGGCGATTGAGTGAGTAATCGACAGAAACCAGGATACGACGCGTCAACGGGGTTTGGCGCAGAAGAGAGGGGCGCTCACGCTCGCCCCCCAGCATAAATTTGGTGTCGTTTATCAATTGGCGACGTTTGGTCGCACGAGATCATTTCGCAAAATGAGAGCCCCGGAAGGAAAGTTTTGATCTACCACTCCTCCGCCCTCGTTGATCATGCGATCAACGCCTTCCGCAATATTTTTGTGCGGAGGTTGTGTGGCTGACTCAACCGAATCTGCCGATTGTCTGTCTGTTTCTGGATTCATTCTTGACTGCCTCCTTTCACGAATGTGATATAATTTCGATACTAGAAAGGGTACAATGGGGCATGTTGTCAAGACACATTTTTCGAAACTAACATGGCCAGAAGGCCATCGTCATCTTTAAAAATGGGTAATTGTCCTTTGAAACCACACACATTTACGTCCACGCTGTGAGGAACAAAACACCATCGATTTCATGGCTCCGTTCCATCCTAACCCACCCGTCCTTCGAACGACGGGTGCTCCTTGACGGATTCCGGAGGGAGGAGACACTGGTCTTGGGATGGACGATTTCCTCCTTTAGTAGACACTCGCCATCGTTTGGTATTGCAACGACGAATGCTGCCGTCGATGATCGTACAGGTCGATGTACTCCATGAAGCTCGTTCGAACGGCCTGGGGTGAGTCGTAATCGTGCAGATAAACATTTTCGTACTTCAGGCCGCGCCAGAATTGATCGGTGAAGATGTTGTCCAGATCAGCTTGAACTTTTACATCCGCAGAATACCATTTTCCGGTCTTCACCCTATCTTAGCCACTCTTCCTTATCCTTTTTACCACCCCACTATATCCCACATGTATGCGTCAAGCTGTGACATAACGCATAGTATGGATTTCCGATGAAACTTAAGATGAAAATGCATGGTTGGATAGGTACAGATTCGCGTTTCAGGCGTGGATTCGCATTGAATGAATTGAATGAGTGGAGATGATTCAGGGTGTCAAGAATCGTCGTTGTCGGCGGTGGGATCGCCGGGCTTTCTGTGGCAGGGTTGCTGGCTGTCAGAGGACACCGGGTGACGTTGATCGAGAAGATGTTCGAACTCGGCGGACGCAGCATCATGCAGGAAAGAGATGGATTTCATCTGAATTATGGAGCTCATGCTGTCTATGCGCGGGATCGGTCAGCCATGCAAAAGGTGCTGGACACGCTGGCCGTCAGGGTGGACTTTGTCGCGCCGGATCTGGATATGGTGCGCTACATTACAGAAACGGGCAAGGAAACTGTTCCAGTTGTCAGTCTGGCGGGTTTACTCCACACAAAGTTGTTGCCCAGGGTTCGTGACAAGGCACATTTTGTGCACGCTATACTGAGCATTCTTGCATCCGCAGAAACGCCTGACGACAGTGCGTCCTTTCAGGAATGGCTTGACCGCAGGAACTGGACTCTGGCGACCAGGAGCCTGTTGCTGCATCTCGTTGCCACGAATTTCTTTACGGAACAACCTGGCGACTTGCGTGCGTCTACGGTTCTGCGCTACTATCGGCGCGTCCTGCGAACGAAGCATCCCGTTTCCTATATTGTCGGCGGGTGGGGCGCCCTGGTTCAAAGTCTGCGGGAACGTCTGGAGAAGGCGGGTGTTCAGATTTTGGAGAAAACCGCCGTCACCGGCCTGCAGTTTGAACAGTTCGAATTAAAGCGCGTGCAGTCGCGCAATGGCGTATTCGATGCTGATATTTTCGTGCTGTGCGCGCCGCCGACAGCGCTGAAAAGACTTGTCGCCGATACTCCTCTGTCGCCTCTCGTTGCTCCCTACGCGGCTGAAGAACCCAACACCGCGCTTGTCTACGACGTGGCATTGACAAAACGCGTCCGAAATGACGTCTCCTACGTCAGCGACATGAAGCGGCGCGTGTTCATCACAGATCCATCGCACTACGACTCGTCCTGCGTTCCTGACGGAGGCCAGTTGCTGCAGGCCATCGCCTACACGTCTGCAGACACAGCGGACGACGAGGCGGTTTTGACAGAGCGTCGAAACGATATCGAGTCTCTGTACGATGCGTATTACCCCGGCTGGCGCGAGGCGCTGGCGTTCTCGCGGGTAACCGACCAGGCGGTCGTCCAGGGAATTGGCTGGGGCCGCGAACAAAAACGTTTGCCAACGCATTTCCAGGACTTCCCCAACGTTTATTTTGCCGGGGACTGGTGCGCTGCGGCGGGCAGTGTGTCTGACGTTGCATTTGCTTCCGCAT
>JAKADD010000033.1 GCA_021820825.1 Bacillota bacterium | reverse complement strand
TAGTTCCTTTGGAAAGAGCTGGATCGTGTCCGCGATGATCACCACATTGGCCTGCGCGCAACCGCGCGGGTCGAGTCCAAGATCGCCCGGCCCGCGCGAAACAACGAGGCGAATATAGCCGTCGCGCAACCCATTGGCGCGGACCGTGTCAATGACCGCCTCAGCCATCTCCTCAAAGGTCAGCGGAATCGTCAGCAGTATCGAGCGGGCTGACTCGTACAGACGCAACAGATGATCGTCAAGACGAAAAATAACGCCGCCATAAATCCGGATGCCTTCAAAAATCCCGTCTCCGTAAAGGAATCCGTGGTCAAATACGGACACGACGGCCTGCTCTTTCGGCACCAGTTGGCCATTCAGATAAATCCTACGCTCGTCAGCCTGCTGCATTGCATCCACCCCTGCATCTTTTTCTCTCTGACTCGCGTCTCGAAACGCCCTCAGCGGATATAAAAAAACCGCGCAACAACAGTCGTGACGGCGTGCGGCGCACGCCAGCCAGAACCTGCCGCAGGGCTTTTGTCCCCAAGGTGTACACTCCCGAACTGAGTGCGATGTCGCTCGGACCAGACCCGCAATACGGCGGAACCCTAGACATCCTCCTGACGTTCCTTTGTGAGAAATTTTCATTATTATAAATGCGCGCACCATGAACGGTCAAGGAATTTATTGCGACGTTTGTTGCCAAACACGGATTGCAACGCTATAATGTCCGTTGAAGATATACAAATGTTCGCAAGACATGGACACCGAGTGAAGAGGAGGACAAGGTGGACGATCCCTACTATCTCATTCGCCGTTCCCATCTGCCAGATGTTATACGACGCACCACACTTGTGACCGAACTGCGCAATCGCGATGCGCATCTCAGCGTGTTGCAGGCCGTGACGCAGATTGGCATTTCACGCAGCGCCTATTACAAATACAAGGATGTGGCCAAACCCTTTCAGGCCACCATGCAGGGCCAGATCGTCACCCTGGCGCTGACGCTCCAGCATCAGCGCGGCATTCTATCAGAGGTGCTGAATCTGCTGGCAGCCCTGCAGGCCAATATTCTGACGATCAATCAAACGTTGCCGTTGCAGGGGGTGGCCACGGTCATTATTTCGCTGGAGACAAGAGATATGACGCGAGAACTGCAGGAGGCGCTCGACGCGGTGCGGGATATGCCCGGAGTTGAACAGACGCTGATCGTGGGCCAGGGCTATTAGCGCGGCCAGTGTACAGCGCACATAGAGGGCAACAGGGAGAGAGGAGCGGTTCTGCGTGCATGTCCAGATCGGTTTGCTCGGTTGCGGAACTGTCGGCTCCGGCGTGATTGAACTTGTCCGCAAGCGGGCCGACAAGATAGCGGGTTTGACCGGGCGGTATCCAGAGATCACCAGGGTTCTGGTGAGGAACCCTTTGAAAGAACGGTCTGTGCAGTTTATGGGAGAAGAGTTGACCACCGATCCGGCCCTCATTTTGGATGACCCCGAGATTCGCGTCGTCATCGAAACAATCGGCGGCATTGAACCCGCCAGATCCATGATTCTGCAGGCTCTGCGGGCGTCAAAGCACGTGATCACAGCCAACAAGGATCTGATCGCGCTGCACGGCGCTGAGATTCTGGAGGCAGCCGAACAGTCGCGCGTCGACGTGTTTTACGAGGCGGCAGTCGGTGGGGCCATTCCCCTGATCCGGCCGCTGAAAGAGTCGCTTAGCGCCAACGAAATCACTGACCTCATGGGAATCATCAATGGCACGACAAACTTTATCCTTTCCAAAATGACGGCGACGGGCGCCAATTTTGACACCGTGCTGCAAGAAGCGCAACAGCTTGGCTATGCCGAGAGCGATCCCTCCAGTGACATTGACGGACTTGACGCGGCCCGCAAGCTGACCATTCTGGCCTCAATCGCGTTTCACGCCAAAGTCAGTCTGGACGAAGTCGATACGTACGGCATCCGCACCCTGACCGCTGCTGATGTCTCCTACGCGCAGGAACTCGGCGCCGTCATCAAGCTGCTCGCCACAGGCGCGGACCGTCAGGGCGATCTGACGCTGCAGGTGCGTCCGACGCTTGTTCCAAAGTCGCATCCTCTCGCCCATGTGTCCGACGCGTATAACGCCCTCTATGTGCGGGGAGACGCCAGCGGCGACCTGATGTTTTTCGGGCGCGGAGCAGGTTCCCTGCCGACCGCCAGCGCGATTGTGGGCGATGTGATCGAGGTCCTGCGCAATCTGCGCATGGACGCTCCGGCGCGAATGAAGCAGATCTGTCTGCCGCACAAACTGGTCAAGCGCGGGCAGAGCGCGCCGTCAAGGTATTATCTGCGTCTGGAGGCGAACGACGAACCAGGAGTGTTCGCTGAGATTGCGAGTATCTTTGGACGGGCGGAAATCAGCATGGAAACCGTTTTGCAAAAACGCGTGCGCGGAGGAATTGCCGAGATCGTCATCATCACTCATGAGATCGCTTCCGAAAAATTGGGGCGCGCTCTCGATGAACTGGCGTTACAGCCGCATCTGCAAGCCATTCACAGCGTGATGCCTGTGTTAGGAGGAGTCGAATGAACGCCGCCCAAAACAGACGGGGCATTCTGGCCCGTTATGCGCAGTTCTTGCCGCTGACGGAACGCACGCCTGAACTGACGCTCGGAGAAGGTTCCACGCCGCTGATCAAGGCAAACTATTTGTCCGAGCGGCTGGGTTTGACTGTCTGGCTCAAATACGAAGGAGCCAATCCGACCGGATCTTTTAAAGACCGCGGCATGGTGCTGGCCGTCGCCAAGGCGCTGGAGGCGGGCAGTTCGGCCGTCATCTGCGCATCCACAGGCAACACGTCGGCCGCCGCCGCCGCTTATGCTGCGCGCGCCGGCATGCGGGCCATCGTGCTGATCCCGGACGGCTATGTGGCTCTTGGCAAGCTGGCGCAAGCCATCATGTACGGAGCGCAGGTGATCGCGATCCGGGGCAATTTTGACCAGGCTTTAACCCTGGTGCGCGAGATCGCCGACAGGGAACCGATCACGCTGGTCAACTCGGTGAACCCCTATCGACTGGAGGGGCAAAAAACAGGCGCCTTTGAAATCTGTGAAGAACTCGGCCGCGCACCCGACTATCTGGCCATTCCCGTGGGCAACGCGGGCAACATCACCGCGTATCACCGCGGGTTCGTCGAATATGCGAACGCCTTCCACACGACTGTTCCGAAGATGCTCGGGTTTCAGGCCGCAGGGGCGGCGCCGATCGTGCGCGGCGAGCCGGTCGCCGATCCGCAGACAGTCGCGACCGCCATCCGCATTGGCAATCCGGCAAGCTGGCAGTTGGCGCTGGACGCCGTTTCTGCCAGCGACGGAATCATCGCCGCCGTGACCGACGAAGAGATACTGGAAGCCTATCGCCTGCTCGCCAGTCGAGAAGGCGTGTTTGCGGAACCCGCCTCCGCCGCTTCCGTGGCGGGCGTCATCAAACGCGCCGAGGCAGGCCTGCTTGACCGCGCCAGTTCGGTTGTCTGCGTTCTCACAGGGCACGGACTGAAGGATCCGGATGCGGCCATTCGCTCCAGTTCTGCAAAACCGGCGACCGTCGAAGCGAACATGAGTGACGTGTGGCAGGCCGTCATGGAGGCGACAACATGAAAATCAGCGTCTACTTGCCTGCGACAAGCGCCAATTTGGGACCCGGATTTGACTGCATGGGCATCGCGCTCGATCTCTGGAACGAAATTCACGCGGAACCTGCACAGCGCACGGAGGTGCTGATCAAGGGGTATGGAGAGAATACGCTCCCCCGTGATGAGAGCAATCTTGTCCTGCAGTCCATTCGCTTGGTGTATGACCGCTTTGGCTTCACGATGCCGCCTGTGCGAGTCGCGATGACCAATCGCATTCCGATTGCCTCCGGTCTGGGCTCCAGCGCGGCAGCCTTAGCCTCGGGTGTCCATTCATAAGAACGGCAGTACCATGTGTATCGGGGTTCCTGTCAGCTGCGACTGACGGGCGCGGACGAATACAGAGCGCGAAGGATTTGGCGCCTGATTTTTTCTTCTCACAGGGTTCGCCGTTCTGTGTGCGGGCGTAACGTGGCACCGGGCGTCCAAGTTCATTCCGGTGTGCCTCCGTCGAAATCCAATGACGAAAGTGATCAATCGCAATCGGTGAAGGGGGAAATTGTGCTGATGGTAACGGCCGCTGATTTCATGATTGCGGATGTGATTTCCGTATTTCCAGAAGCCAGCATTCGGGATCTGTTGTTGCTGTTTGCCACTCGCAAGGTGAGTGGGGTGCCCGTGCTGGATCCGGATCGAAGATTGAAAGGTATGGTCACGGTAGGCGATGTGCTTCGGTGTCTGCGACCGTACAAGGTTCATGCACTGGATATGGATGCATTCATGTCCTTTTACGTGGACAAGAAATCCTTGCCCGATTTGATCGTAGAAGTGATTGCCCAACCGGTCAGCGATATCATGACGGCCTCGCGCTTGGCCGTCGTGAAGCCTTATACGGATCTTGCGGCCGTTGCGGAGCTTTTCGGAAAGCAGCGTGTCAAGAAGCTACCCGTCGTGAATGATGATCGTGTTGTCGTGGGGATCGTCAGCGGCGGCGATTTGATGCGCTATATCGTACGCGAACTGTTGAACGATTGAAGTTGACGCCATGTATAGGGGAGGAATCCATGATGTTCAGCCTGACAACACCACCAAACCAGAGTTACCGGCAAATCGAATTGGTACTGGCGATCGCATGCTATCGTCTGGGAGCATTGCGGTACAGTGACTCCATTCTTGGTACAGTATACACGGTTCAGGACGTAGCCAATGCGAGTGACAGAGCGACGGGGTTCACGGCGTTGATCGAAAACGTAGAGTATACGTCTTCAAATGGAAAAGGCGGACTGGCTGGCGTGACTCAGAAGACCAAGGATATGTACGAATATCTTCTGCCTATTCCCAACCACGTGCTTGGTACCCTAATGAGATCGAGTACACAATGATAATCGTCACCCACTTGAAAGAAGGTGATGACTGGATGCCATGGTCTCACAGCACACGCACTGCCTATTGTCCTCAATGCTGTAATAGCCCCCTGGAAGCGGCCGTCCACGATGCGGTTGTTCGGGAATCAGGCAAAGGCACAAATGCCAATAAATGGCTATTTATTTGCACGAGATGTGGACATGAACACCCGATTAAACAGGATACCTTTCACAGACCGGATAAGAACGAACAGTAAAGCGTTTGGTCACTTGTTTGCACAATTTCCGGTCTGTTCATCAAAACCAGAGTGCGCACTCCTGAGAAATGCGGGAACGGTCCAGTCACCGCCTCTTGCTGATTGCCTCACGGCAAGCGCTCACCCAATCCCTGTCTGCTGAGTCGAGTTGATGCTGTTGAAGACCAGAGGAGATGGCCTGCATGTGGGCACCAACACCTAGGCCGACGCTTGGCGCTACGAAATGTTCGTCACAAATCAATGCTGCTCCGGCGCGAACACGCCGCCACTTTTTACGATTTCCAGACCTGTTGCTCATCCGTTCATTACAGAAGGTTGGTAGAGTGGATACTATCAATCGATAGTGGCGTGTCCTAAGAGTGGAACGCAAGCTGAGCACGGGCGTCGCGCAACAGCGTGCGCCGAGTGCGCGTCGTGGTTTCGTGCGCAGGCTTCTTTCGCGCAAGACGACGACGCGGCGAAGCGAAGTTCGAACCCCCGTCCAGACAAACACTATCAGCATTCGTTTGCGGGAGGGGCTCCACCATCGCAACGATCCTGATTGTCGACGACGAACTGCGAACAGCCGAAACCATATCCTTGTTCATGCACCAGCAGGGCCACGAGTGTCAGGTTGCGCATGACGGATACACGGGGCTGAGTCTTGCGCTTAGCGAGTCATTTGACGTGGTGATTCTGGACTGGGTGCTGCCCGGTCTCGACGGCTTGACGATCTGTCAACAAATCAAACACAACCGTACAGCCAAGGTCATTCTTCTGACTGCGAAGTCAAGTGTGAGTGACCGGGTATATGGTCTGGATCAGGGCGCCGACGACTATGTGGTGAAACCGTTCAGTCTGCGGGAACTGGAGGTGCGGGTGCGGCATCTCACCCGCACCTCCCAAGCGGGCGAACAGATCATCCCACCGCTGGCGTGGGCCTTTCATCAGGACAGACTGGAAGTGGATACGCAGAATTACAGCGTCACGTATGGAAACAAGGAGATCCTGCTCACTTCTACTGAACTGAAATTGCTCGCGTACATGATGGAGAGACCGAAGTCGCTGCTTACCCGAGCACAACTGGCCAAGGGGTTGCACGAAACGGGCACGAGTGACGTAAACTTCCACAACATCACGTCACATCTCAACCATCTGCAACGAAAACTGTACAGGGCGACGGGTGACCCGGTGATCAAAACCGTATACGGGGTCGGGTACAGACTGGGCTGATGCGTTCGCATCGGATTGCCCGCCTTGCGATTGTGGTTCCTATCATTTCTGACAGCGTTTTCGTCACCGTATTCACAATCCCGCAACACCATTCTGATTTTTCCCTTATCAACTATTCATCCAACGCGGACCCCTTCCACACTGAAACGCAATCATCTTTCAGGATAATAGATTGTGTCAGCACACCATACGGAGGGGGAAATAGATTCATGAAAAGCGTGAAGCGCGGAGCAACGGCTCTGCTGGCAAGTTCGGCATTGGCGCTCGGGGGAATTTTTGCCGTGGCGCAGCCCTCTTTTGCCGCTCAGAAACCGCCTGTCGTCGTAACATTTTGGGAATCGCACAGCGCGTCGAACCAGCAGGGCGAGGCCTTGGCGCATATCGTAAGAGTCTTCGAACACCAACATCCGAACATCCGGATCGTGGTGCATGTCACCACGGCGTCGGCCAAAGCCTTGGCGGCGGTGCAGGCCGGCGATCCGCCGGTCATGGCCATGATCGGCCACGGACCGCAGTACGGCTACGAACAGGCGGGCGCACTCGTCAACCTGAAGCCGCTAATCTATGGAAAGAACGGATTTCCCGCCGCGCAATTGAAGGGCATCTGGCCCGGCGTCTGGAAGGCCGAATTCACGCCAAACGGGCAGCAGTACCTCTTTCCGGTCGATATCAAGGTGGCCGAATTCTTCTACAACGCGAACCTGTGGAAGAAGGCTGGCCTGAAAAAAAACCCTGCCACCTGGGGGCAACTACTCCAGGACGCTCAGGTCATTCAGAGAAAGACCGGCGCGATGGGGCTGGGCGCACGGCTGGATCGCAACGACTGGTCACCGCTGTTTTATAGCAACGGCGGGCATTTCTTCGTGCCGGGGCACCCGACCCAACTCGATCTGAATTCCCCGGCGATGGCCACAACCATCCGCCAACTGGTGGCGCGCGACAATGCCTACGGAGTGCACATCCTTTCCTATAATACGAGTTTTGAGGATTTTGCTGCCGGGAAACTTGGCATCCTCGAAAATACGGCCGACGGATACGAGATGGTCCGAGAAGGGGTCGCGAATAAGTTTCCGGTCGGCGTGTTCCCGGTGCCGCCGGGTACAACGGGCAAGAGCTTCACTCTCTACCAAGGACTCTCCTTCGTAATCTTCCGGCATTCTTCGGCGGCGCAACAGCAGGCGGCGTGGAATTTCATCAAGTTCTTTGATTCGCCGGTGGGTCAGGCAATCTGGGCCGTACAGGGCGGCGAACCTCCGATCAGCCGCGCCGATGTACCCGCTGTGGCGAAGGCCGCGGGTCCGGCATTCTGGAAAAATCCGGGTCCGTACAACGGCACGGCCGTGGCCCTTCACGAGCTGGAAAACGGCAATGTGATCCACAAAATCCTCGGACCCAACCAGATTGCGGTCGATAGCGTGATTCAGACGCAGATCCAGGAGGTCATCCAGCATAAGGAGAGCCTGTCACAGGCGCTGAAAAACATGGAGACGCAGGGTACCAGCTTCCTGAAAGGGCTCGCTATCTGAAGCGCGCTGCAAGCGGCGCGTGATTCGAAGTTCCCAGCGCGGCGCGGTCGGTATATCGCGCTGGGAACAAATGGGGGTGTTTGTGTTGGCGATCGAACAAACGACCCAGATGCGGATCCGGTCTTCCGGACGGGTCCGCTGGAGACGGCTGGGCGGCTCCTTGGCGTTGGGGTATGGACTGGTCCTGCCAGCCCTCGTACTCCTTGCGACGTTTACGTATTTTCCCGCTCTTTTGGTCGCCCTCATCAGTCTGTATCACTGGAATCTGGCGGGGTTTGGCGCCTCTCAGTGGGTGGGCCTGCTGCACTACGAACAACTGCTCAATCCCATCTCCGGATTTCTCCAATCGCTTACGGTCACCGCCTACTACAGTGGGGTCATGGTTCCGGCGACGATCGGATTTGGGCTGTTGATCGCGTGGTTGCTTCAGGGTTCACCTCGGCGAAAAACGCCGGGACTCACGTTTTTTCGCGCCGCCGTATTTCTGCCGTATGTAACGCCAACCATTGCAACATCAATCGTGTGGGTGTTCATCTTCAACCCCCAGTTCGGCTTGGCCAATGCGGTGCTCACCGCCCTGCACCTGCCCGCGCTCCAGTGGCTCACCAGCACCACATGGGCGATGCCCGCCGTCATGATCAACAACCTGTGGCACAACCTTGGGTTCTCCGTTGTGCTGTTTCTGGCGGGGCTGGCGAACGTGCCTCCGGAAACGATGGAGGCCGCGCAACTGGACGGCGCGAGCGGTGCGCAGACGTTTTGGCATGTCGTGTTGCCGCTTCTGTCGCCGGTGCTGCTGTTTGTCGTCATTGTCACGACGATCCAGTCCATGCAAACCTTTGGACCGATCTACGCCATGACCGGAGGGCAGTTTGGCGGCGGCGGGGGTCCGCTAGGCAGCACGACGACGACAGCCGTATACCTGTACAAGTCCGCCTTTATCGGTTTTCACTACAGCTACGGCGCAGCGGTGTCCATGGTGCTGTTTCTGATCATCTTCATTCTCACGATGATCCAGCATCGACTCGGGGAACGATTCACATTTTATCAATGACAGCGCACCCGAGGGGGACGCGGGTGCGCAAAGGAGAGTAGGCATGGCGCTGACGATTCGGTGGATCCACAGGGTGTTGCATTATCTGCTCATGATGGTCGTGGCGGTGATCTTCCTGTTCCCTTTTTACTGGGCGCTGGTTCTGGGCGTGGCCAAACGGTCGCAAATCTTCACGCTTCCACCGAATTTGTGGCCATCTTTTGATTTTCATCCGTTTTTGCGTACTCTAGCGGCCCAGCCGTGGGCGCTTTATTTTCTTCACTCCATCATCATCACTGGCATAACAATCGTGATCGTTACGATCACCGGGGCTTTGGCTGGCTATTCGCTGGCTTTTGTGCGCTTTCCTGGGCGCGAGGCGCTCTTTGCCCTGCTTCTGTCCGCGCTGATGGTTCCCTTTGAAGCGATTCTGGTGCCCGACTATGTGATCGCCTATCATTTGCGGATGGTCAACAGTTTGGCCGGACAGATTTTTCCGTTTAGTGCCAGTGTGTTCTCCATATTTCTGTTCCGGCAGTTTTTCAAGAGTCTCCCTGCCAGCCTGTGGGATGCCTGTCGTCTGGATGGTGGCACCTGGTGGACGTTTCTTTGGCGCATTGCGATGCCGCTTGCCAAACCGGCGGTGGCCACGGTGGTTTTGCTGACGTTCACTGCGCAGTGGAGTTCCTTTCAGTGGCCGCTCATCCTGACCCAAGGCCGACGTGCGCGACCGATCGAGGTGGCCCTGTCGTATTTCCAGGGCTTCGACGGCACGCACTGGCGGGAGGTGTCATCCGCTGCGCTGATGACGCTGGTGCCGATTATCATCGTGTTTATGATCACGCAAAAGTACCTGATCGCCTCTGTGTCTGGGCGAAGCGCGGAGTATTGAGGATCATGGGGGTGCTCGTTCAAGCGCTGTCACCCGTGTGGCAAAAGTGGTTCGTGTCATTGGCATGATCCGTGAAAATCTATCGTTGAAATGAGGTTTCCCATTCATGATCACGACCATCTTTTTTGACATTGGCGATGTCATCCTGCTTACCAATCCCGCGTTGCGCGGAGTGTTCGCGACCCTGTACGATGACCAGAGTCTGTGGTTCGAGTGCAAAACGGGGCAGGTGTCACAGGAGGACCATCTGCGACACGCCGCTGGTCGACTCGGTATGGACCTGGACACGCTTGTGCAGATGAAACGAACCTCCGAAGTCACACGCAACGACAGTCTGGTCGACTGGATTCGGTCCAATCGAAAGCGTCGCCATTTACACATCATCGCCGTCAGCAATGCGGACTTGGACTTGGAAGAACGGTTGGCGCGATACGCTGTGGACAATCTCTTTGACTATGTCGTCAATTCCGCGCGAGTCGGCATGGCAAAACCCGATCCTGCGATCTATCGCCATGCGCTGACCCTGACCCCCTCTTTGCCGGACGAGTGTCTGTTCGTCGACGATAGAGAGCGCAACATCGTAGCTGCGACGGCGCTTGGTCTCCACGGTCATGTGTACACCACCATGGAACGCTTTATGGGGGAGGTGGACACGCTTGTCCAGGGACGAAACGAGCGCATCTCTGGGTGAAGCATCGGACCGGTCAATCATCCGACAGATCGTGTGACACAACATCACGCAACGTATCGCCGTCGCGCGTACGGGTTTGCAGATGCGGACGATGGCCGCATTTTCGCTTGGCGGCGTCAGCAACGGGTGACCATTGACCACGATGTGTGGATTGGGCACGGCGCCATCGTGTTAGCGGGAATTCACATTGGCACTGGCGCCGTTGTCGGCGCTGGTGCGGTGGTGACAAAAGATGTGCCGGCGTACACGATTGTTGCGGGGGTTCCGGCGGCAAAACTTCGAGATCGGTTCCCTCCAGGAATCGCACAGTCCTTACTGAAAACTGCATGGTGGGATTGGAGTCGCGAGCAACTGACGGCTCGGTTTGCAGACTTTGACAACCTGTACGAGTTTCTCGTTAAATACGGCCAGCAGTGAAATATGGAGAATCCCCGTTACATCGAGTTACCGTGTAGGGGCATGTGCCGACATACAAGTTTTGGAGGGCTGTCCTATGGAAAAAAGTCGACTCACGCGCATTCTGGCGCTTGGTGAACCCACACTGCTCGCGGAACTGGCGCGGACCATCGAATCCAAGGTGGCTGTGGAGGTGGTCTCTGCACCGCGTTTGAGTGTGACCATGGCCAAGGTCAATGATCCGGTGACAAAAACGCCGTTTTATCTGGGGGAAGTGCTCATCAGCGAATGCACCGTGAGCGTCCGCGGGGCGTTGGGATTCGGCGCGCTTGCGGGCGAATCGCTGCAGCGCGCTTATGAACTCGCAGTTGTGGATGCGGCGTGGGGCGACGAATGGCGCCAAAATGCCGAATGGCGTTCGCGTCTGCTGGCTCAAGAGGCGGAGATTCAGCGTTTTCATGAGCGAGAATTCGCACAGATGGCCGCGTCCCGCGTCGATTTTGCAACGAAAGGGGAGTTTGACAGGCGATGACATCCGTCCATCCGACGAGCAACGACCGCATGACGCAACGCGTCTACCGCACTTTGCTGAAGGCCATGTCGCATCCTGGAACGGTTCACCCCTTGCGCACCCACTCGCCTGCGGACGAATTCCGCAACGCTCCCGGTTCTCCCAGCGTGTCGTTTCCAGAACTGCACTGGGTCGCGCTTGCGTTGCTCGACGCCGAAACGCCCTTCGCAGTCTGCGGGGAGAGCGCAGAACAGTGGACCGCGTCCATCACGCGTCTCACGATGGCGCGGTCCGTTCACCGCTTTGAAGAGGCCGCTTACGTCATCAACAGCCACGCTGTGGGCGAAGCTGCCGCGACGTGTTGCGCCAGCATCGACCGGGGCACGCTGGAAGCGCCCCATCTCGGCGCGACCGTCATTCATCTGGTCGCAGCGCTGACTTTGCCGCCCATCGGCACAGGACTGTCTCACTCGGAGGAGACTTTGCGTCTTTTGCTGCGCGGTCCGGGGATCGAAAGGGTGCAGCCGCTTCAGGTC
>JAKADD010000032.1 GCA_021820825.1 Bacillota bacterium | reverse complement strand
AGAAGGGCTGGCAGTTTATTTCTATACTGTTGCCGCTTCAGCACATCCACCATCTGCAGTGACGCATACAGCGACACCAGTTCCCCCTTGGCCACTTTGCGACACCAGGTCGCGATGTCCTGGGCCGTGATCTCGTTGCGTCCGTTAAATACGGCGGGCACGGTCTGCAGTTTGTTGCGGAGTGCGCTCGCCGTCATCCCATCCTCCTCCAGGGAAGCCTGAATCACGGGAAGCGTCAGTCTGTCGATCAGCATATTGGTGGCCGCATTGTCACTGACTGCGATCATCAGGGTCACCAGATCTTTGATCGTGAGCGTCGTTCCTGGAGTCAGGAGCTGCAGCACCCCGGAACCCCCAACCTGATCCTGCGCGTGCAGCGTCAGTGTATCGTGCAGATTCAGGCGCGCCGCCAGTTGCTCACGGTAGACCGCGCTCATAATCGGCATTTTAATGATGCTGGCGGCATAAAACAGGTGGTCGGGATTGATCGTGAAACGTTTCCCCGACTCCAGATGTTCGATGACCACACCCCAGGTTCCCTGTGAACTCGTTACAATCTCCTCAATGCTCTTGCTCATGCCGATAAAGTCCATGCTCACGCCTCCGCCTGGTCAGGTGTACGTCCACGACGTCTATTATAAGCGCATAAGCAATAATGGTCGAGACAGGCTGAGGATGCGCAGGGCGGCGCAAATAACGCGCCCTGCGCATCCTCGGCGTCATCCCTTGACGCTGCCCGCTGTCAGCCCGCTCACAATAAACCGTCCAAATACGGCGACAATGAGAATGGGCGGCAGCGCAGACAACAGACCGCCTGCCGCGACTTGATTGTTCAGATGCAGATACTGTCCGTTCAAGGAATAGATGAAGAAGGGAAGATTGTAGGCGCTGGAGTCGGGCGCAAGAACCAGCGGCAGTATGAAATTATCCCACGAAGTCAGGAAAGTGAGCAGCCCAGTCGCCAGCAGCCCTGGTCCTGTGAGCGGCAAAATGATGCGCACAAGCGTCGTCATGCGACTCGCCCCGTCGACTCGTCCGGCCTCCTCCAACTCAACGGGAATCGCGTCAAAATACCCTCTCATGATCCAGATCACCAGTCCCAGAGAAAACGACGTGTACACGATCACCAGCAGGGTATTGGTGTCATACAGATTCAAGGCGCTCAAATAGGTGACTGTAAGAACATAAAACGGAATGATCAGAGCGACTGTCGGCAACAGATTGGAGGCCAGAAACAGCATGGTGATGACGTTTTTCCCACGCATCTTTGCCCGCGACAGCACGTAAGCAGCCGCTGTTCCAAAGATGAGATTGACAACCGTGGTGGATCCCGATGCGATGATCGAATTTTCCAGAGCGTGGAGAAAGCGGTAGCTGATGCTGCCGGGACTGTAGCTGGAAAACATGATGGCGTAGTTGCTCCAGGTAAATGGTTCTGGCAGCCAGGACAGCGGGTAGGCGATGGTCCCCACATATTGTTTCAAGCTGGTGATCAGCAGAAAATAGAGTGGCGCCACCGTCCATAAAAGGACGAGCAGGACAAGCAGATAGACGACTGCCTTACGCCACGAAAAGAGAGCGCGTCTGTTTCTATTAGAAGATGGCGCCGTGGTGGGATAGCGTGCCGACATCATAATTCCTCCCGATAGAGGCGCTTTATGTAGACGATGGCAATCAACAGGGCGAGCAGCGCAATGAGAAACGAGATGGCTGAACCTGTTCCAAACGATCCGAAGGAGAACGCCTGTTGATAGGCTTGAATGGACAATAGCGGCATACCGTACTGTTCGAGGGTGAAGATGAGCGTAAACGCCCGCAACAGTTGCATCGTGCGCAGGATCAGAACCACGGTCAGGATCGGCCCCAACAGCGGCAATGTGATCTGACGAAACTGCCGCCAGCCAGTGGCGCCCTCAACTCGGGCCGCCTCATAGTACTCACTCGGAATCGTTTGCAGGCCAGCCAAAATCAGCACCGCTACAATAGGCAGGGTTTTCCACTCATCCCCTACGATAAGCGCGTTCATGGCCGAGTTGGCGCCCACAAACGACAGCGCATTTGCCAGCCACGGAATCTGGCTGAACAAGGGGGTCGGATTCAGCCACACAATGGGAGCGGAGATCAGATGCAAGCGCAGCAAAAGATCATTGAGCGCACCATAATTATCCCCGTCCAGAATCATGCCCCAGAGCATCGCGTTCACCACTGTGGGGATGGCCCAAGGGATGAAAACGATGACGCGTACGACTTTCCGGCCCCAGAAGTTCTGGTTTAACAGCACCGCCATGCCAATGCCAACCGTCACCTCAATAACGATCGAAACAAGCCAGAAGTAAAGCGTCTCTCGGAACGCCTGCCAAAAAAGCGGATTGTGCATGAGTGACGCATAATTTTGCAGGCCCACCCACTGTCCCGTCACCATTCCGCGACCGCCAATCACAACGACGCTTGAGTTGGCCAAACTCATACGCAGCGCATAGAGCATGGGAATAATGACGACCGCGACCAGGATGAGCAGTGATGGCACAAGCATTACATAGAACCAGAAATACTCGCCTGTCAGCGCGAGAAATAGCCTGCGGCGCAAAGGGTTTCGCTGTTTCGGCTCCAGGACTGGGACCGCAGTCAATGGTTGTCGGCTCATCGTTGTCTCCCCCACTTCCCCATTGCAGGCGCAAAAAGCGCCTGCAATGGGGAAGTGTGCCTCAGTTCTTCAGTGCCTTGATCTGCTGCACCATGTCGTTGGCCGCCGTTTTGACCGGTATCGTTCCGGAGATGGCTTCGTGCACATACTGCTGGATGATGCTGCTGACCGTCAGATAGTTGGCGACCATCGGACGGTTGTACACCGCGTTCAGATTCTGCTGATACACTTTGTACCAACTGTTGAGTTTTTTCTCGGCGGGAGAACTCGCCACGCTGGACCACACAGGCCATTGGCTGTGCAGATGCTGCGCCTGCACGCCCGGAGAAGTGGCGAACTGAATCCACCTCCACGCCCACGGCTTCAGGTTTGCGGGAGTATTGGCGGAAATCGCGAGTCCCTGGAACCCGGAGATGCTTGCCGACTGTGTGACCCGGTTGGTGCCCGGCGCCACAGGGAATCCACTGACCATACCCTGACCCACGATCTTGGACTCGGACTTGTTGTTCATGATTCCCGTGACAAATGTCCAGTTGGTGTTGAAAGCCGCCTGCCCGGACGCGAATGCGTTTGCCGCGGTGGGTTCATCCGCCGCCAGCGAGTTGGGATTGGCAAGCCCGTCTTTGTACAGCATGCGCATCCATTCGAGCGCTTTGAGCGCTGGCCCCTGGTTCATGATCGGCTGGCCCTTTGCGTTGAACAGATTGCCGTTTCCAAATTCCCCTGCGGTGCGCACATAGTCGCAGACCAGCCCCTCCGCCTGCAGCCAGGAGTCCTCATAGGGATACTGAACAATATGTTTGGACTTCAGCACTTGCATCTGATGCAGCCACTGCGTCATGGTTTTGGGCCCGGATTTGAACCCCGCTTCGGCCAGCATCTTCTTGTTGTAATAGAAGTTCTGGAAGTTGGCCAGAAACGGCATCGCCATAATCTTGCCGTTCATCTCAAATCCGTTCCAAACCGATTGCGGGATTCCCTTGGAATTCTTGATGTATTGGTGAATATAGCCGTTGAGCGGAACGGTGTATCCTTTGGCGGCAAATTCGCCGGTCCAGATCAGGTCGGACAGCACCACATCATATTGAGCCTGGGGCGCAGCGGCGGACGTCACGATGGCGCTGTTCATCTCTGGATAGGGCAGGAATGTAAACTGGATGGTCACATTCGGATACTTTTTGTGAAACTGCAGAGCCATTTGCCGTAACACCGATGTCGTATACCCAGCCTGATTCATATACAGAACTTTCAACACGACGTGCGGAGCCGCAGATTTATGAACGACTGCCGCGTCCACACTGGGCGCCATGGCCATGACTGCCAACAGGGCGGCGCCGGCCGCCAGCTGAAACCGTTTTCCTTGCATTCTTGCTTCCCCCTATTGTTTAGTGTGATGATGCAGGACTTGCCGCATGCTGATCGTCGCTCGACCAGACAACTCATGACTGCCTGGACAGCCCCCCTTGATCTTTGTCCGACAGGAACTTCTCTCTATGCCCACTTTGCTTGGTAGCAAGTTTCATGCCACATAATAAACACATAAAAATTGCGGAAAAAACGGCCAGAAGTCCGTCCTTTCCGCAATACACTAAAGAAACGAAATCAATACACTATAAGACCTTTGTCGATACACTTTGAAACACAGTCGATCATGGAGCCAGAAGATGCACCCATACACCAATGATCGCCATGAAGAACAGCAGGAGGATCACACGTACACTGCTCCATCCCCGCCGCAACAGCCACAGGACGAAAAATACAAGCAGCAGCGCGGGCAAGCGGGGCAACAACGAGTCCACAACGTGGTTCAACGTGAGCAGACGACCATGTCCCATATTCCACTGGACAGCAAAATTGACATGCGCCCACGCCGCGACCAGGGCGCCCATGACCACAAGACCGACGACAGTCGCCCCTTCCGTGAACTGACGCAAAATGCCTGTCGCAATGACCTGAACAATCTGCAATCCTGATCGATAGCCATATTCCAGGAGACCCCACAAGCTGGCAATGCGCACGGCATTGAAAGAGAGGAAGAAAAACACGGGGCCCAGCAGACTGCCCCGCAAGGCCAGCGTCGCGCCCACGGAAGCCAAAAGTGGCCTTAAGGTGCCCCAAAAGATCGAGTCGCCCACGCCTGCAAGCGGCCCCATCATACCCAACTTGATCGAGGTTACCAGCCTGTCGTATGCTTCGCCGCTTGCTTCCAGGCGTTCCTCCAAAGCCATGTTGATTCCCGTCACGACATTGGAGACAAACGGATTCGTGTTATAAAACTCAAGATGACGCACCTTGCGGGCATGCCTGCGCGTCTCGTCCTGATAGAAATAGTCGAGTGTGGGTTCCAGGATGTAGGCATATCCCAAACTCTGCATGCGCTCATAGTTCCAGGAGGCCTGCAAAAATTGACTTCGAAACAGCGTGATCCAGATCACTTTTCGCGGCAGTTTTCGCAGTTGCAGATTGGCGCTTTCAGAGGAAGGAGGCGCCAGAGGCAGTTCCGCATCGCGTCTGCTCCATACGCGTACGTGCAGGAGTGCTATACAGACGGCGGCGACCCCGACGCCAACCAGAGTGATGTTGGTAAAATCGGCGACTAGAAAACCAAGAAAAAAATAGGGCATAAGCAGGGTAGCCTGCAGGGAGCGAATGACCATCGCGTAGCCGACAACAACGACAAACCCACTGGCCGCAACAAACCCATTGGAGAGCACCGGGGGTACGATGTGATACAGATGAAGAATCATCGCCCGGTCGACGAACGCCGCAAACAGGAATGACGGTATGGCCACCCGCAAACACTGTAGTGCGAGCGCCATAAATTGCAGATACGTAATGGTGTGGGGCGAAGAGTGTACACGCAATCTGTCCCCGCGATGCTGAAAATACACGGTCATGGTTCTTACCGCGACCGTAGTCAGATTTCCTGCCACCGCGAGCGGGATTCCAAGAGCGATCGCCTGCGCAATGTCGTGACCGCCCTTAATGGCAATCGTCGTGGAAATGACGCTCGCCAGCGCAGTGTCTGGGGACTGGGATGCGCCGATATTCATCCAGCCAAGCGCAATGAGTTCAAGCTCCCCGCCAATCACAAGTCCCACATGCAGGTTTCCCAGCGCCAATCCGACCAGAGTGCACGCCAGAAGCGGTCGGTGCCACTGCCATTGGTCAAGAACACTTTCAATGCCTGCCAACCCGCCTATGAGTGTAACCGCCACTACCTGCCACATAAGGCATTCACCCTGTCCACTATGGCCATCTTTGTGCGAGGCGCGCGTACGCGTCCAGTCTTCTGTCACTCGGAAGCACGCGGATCTCTGTGTCCACGCAGAGCGCCTGCAACGCGTGCAAAGCGACAACATCCTCCGGTCCGACGTACACGGATTTACTGAGACCGACACGGCCCGGCTGGTAACGCAGTCCACCAACGTTTATGTCACGGATCGGCATTCCCGCCCTGCACAAAGTTACAGCATCTTGCAAACGCTCCAGCAGGATCAGAGTATGCGATTCCAGACAGGCGTCGACAGCCTCCTGAACACTCAACACTTCCAGCGCCAAAAATGGCGGCACGGAGGATTTTAACAGGATGATCTCAATCGGCTCCTGCCGCGCCCGGTCGCTGACAACCCAGATCCGTCGCGTGGACAGGCTCTTGACCCATGATGTCACGACCTGACCATGGATGAGTCGATCGTCAACACGAACAAATGCAGTGAATTCCATAGCGGTCATGGTGAAAACTCCTCAAAACTGCGGCCCGTGAAAATCATCTCGAACAGATATGCCAACTCCCCTGCGTCCGCCTCAAGGCGAAACGTCTCTGACACAGGAATCCACGCTGATGTCAGCGCATCCCACTCTTGCGCAAACGTCGTCCGGATGCGCTCTGCGTATGGATGAACAACTGGTTCACCCTTCACACACCGTTCAATCACATAGCCCATATGCAACCAGAAGCGCGCTTCCCATGTTGATTCGTTTGGCAAAACGATCCTTTGACGCAGACGGTCTATCATCGCTTTTGCGCACTCGATGACAAGCTTCGGATTGGCAAATACCAAGTCGCGCTCCAGCATTGTCCGGATGTAATCGTGAACGGAACCTTCAGACGGCGCGTCAGGAGGCGCCCTGCCCGCGTCTGCACGTCTCCATCCACTCAGGCGCCCCTGTGATACAACGTTCAGGAGCCGTTCCATGCCGCGCTCAGTCAATATTTCTTCAACCGAGAAGAACGGAATGCCCTCGATTCTCGGATCAATCGATCCGACAGCCGCCACAACGCGTTCGTGATTGGGCAGTTGCTCGCTCCGGCTAGGAAGTAATTCTACGGGAGTGATCTCCATTCCTGCCCGCATGTCGTCAGGCGTGCAACTCTCGATCAGTCTTTTCAGTGATTGTGCGGTGCCTCTGCCTGTCAAACAGCATGTCCAGACAACGCGCGTATCCGATTCAGACGCAAATCCCGAGGAACGCTCCGTTCCCAGCATCGCGGCCAATTCATCCACTGTTCCTGCGGACGTTGCCAGCAGTCTCATGGCGGCCACGACCTTCGTCAGGTCTGGCCGCATCACAAACTGCAGTTTTCGATCCTTCAGTCGACTCGGTTGACGTTGTAGCAACTGCAATAACTCCCCCGCATCGGTCAACACCAATACCCCGCGACCATGGTCGACGGCTTCGATGGCGCGCAGGACCGTCTCATCAGTCACACTGCGCGACTGCCGAAAGGGCAGATCAACGGCGATCACTCGGGCGGGCGCTGAAAGCTGGTACGCTGTCGCAACCAGTTCACTGGCAATGTTGTTGCCCCTCAGTGCGACGACCGCTCCCACACGGCCCGTTCGCGCATCAGTATCCGAATACAGAAGCAGCGCCACAAGAGAGCTTTCATGGGCAGGAAGGCGCAGCCCACTTTCGCGTTCAAAAGCCCGCAGCAGAGCGTCCGCCAACGCGCACTGGTCCGGATACTGTTTCGCGACATTGACCAGGACGGCCGTTGAGGTCACTCCCCCGCTGTTCCATCCATCGCGAGTAACGCCGTACAAATGCATCGCCACGCGAATGAACGCATTGGCCGCGATATCGGGAGACAGCAAATGCCCCAAAGTGGACCAGGCGGCGCTGATCCAGCGATAAAAGGGCTGCCCGACCAACCGTTCCAGTTCGTTTTGCGTGGAATTCACTGGCGTCGCCAGTTCCCTGCGGCGCAGTTCACGTTCAATGGCGTCGATGATTTCTTCGCCTTCAAACCCCATGTTCGCAAGCGTTTGACTGAGTCTATCCAGTTGGGCGTACAGAGAATCATCCGCCAATTCAACGGGAATGATGACTCTGTCGTCGGAAGGATGGACAATCATATCCTGCACGCCCAGCGCATCGCTTGACCAGAGTTGCGACGTTCGCTCTTGCACATAGACCTGCACATGCTCACGTAAAATCCAGATCTCGTCACCCGGAGCCGCAGCATGCAGCGCTCGCGCGCAGGAGAGTTTGACCGCATTCTTCAAATCCCCTATATTGGCGGGAAAGTGAGCGAACAGCAATCGCCCCAGGGCGCCTGCCACGAGGTGAAACTGGCGCTGTATGACCCTCGCTTCATCCAGCAGCATCTGATAAATCAACTCATACCGATCATTCAAAGACCACTCCCGAAGGGACGGAAGACGCAGAACCATCGGAATTCTGCGCGTGAAGGTGCCGAGCAGACTGGACTCAGGGGGTTCCGTCGTCGCCGCGAACAAGCGAATGCTTGTTTGACGATATGTATCCGATTCGCCAAGTCGGCGAAACTCCCCAAAATCAAGCAAATGAAACAGCATCTCCTGACCCTCCGGGGGAAGGCGGTGCACCTCATCAAGAAACAGCACCCCGGAATGCGCTCCCTCAACGAGTCCTGGCTTATCCCGCTGTGCGCCAGTGAAGGCTCCCTTGACATGCCCAAACAGGTGATCCAGCAAAATCTCGGGGTTATTGGCGTACTCGGAGCAGTTAAACGAGACAAATGGAGCTCCGCGGCGCATGTATCCCTTTTCAACGGCATGCGCATGAAGCGCACGCGCAAAAGTCGACTTGCCAACGCCTGTTTCCCCGAGCAGCATGATGTGCATGCCGCTCGGAGGATAGCTCAGGGCAATGCGCGCCTGATCGATCGCCTCCTTCAGACTGTGACGTGAACCAGCCAGGCGGTCCAGCATATCCTCCACTGACGGCGATCCATACAGCGGCGCCTGAGCTGCCGCGAACGCAGGGTGCGGCAACGATCGGGAGAGTCCATATGCTTCATATAAGTTGTTCAGGCTCTTATACTGCGTCTGTGGAAGCGAACAGCCATGGGCAACATGACGTTCAAACCAGGACTTGGGGAGATAGTTTGTTGGACGTCCCGCCACCTTAAGCACTTTTCCATCTCTTACTAAAGCGTTCAGTTCAGCACTGCAGTTTGTTCTCAATACCTGAGCGCGGGCGGCGATTGCAACCGTTGTCATACAGAGTGGAGCCAACTGCAAGGCGCCGCCGACAACAGGCAGTCTCTCTGCGCACATTTCTTCAAGTATGTCCAGAACACGATTCCTGCGCGTCATACATGACACCTTTCATCCTGTTACTAGTTTCCGAGTGTGCGTGACGGCAACCTGCGCCAAAACAGTATCGATTATATGTCTCATTCTACTCCATGTACGAGGATTATAATATATTGAACACGGAGTGGCGAGTACTGCCGGCACACTCCAATTCCTTATAGGCAACCATGAGAAAATAGGATTTTCTACGTGCGAACTGTCCGTGTTTTATACGATGTATGTAGACCATGACAGTTGGACATATACGAACTATAAGAGGTGATATAATGGACGATATTGACGGAAGGAACGATTTCGGGTACGATCATGTTCAAGGGGAGGTGAAGAATCCAATGAGTCTGGTTAGGCATACAATTGGAACTCAGTCGGAATGGATCACAACGGGTGAAGCAGCCCGCCTTCTCCAAGTGGGTTCCATAAACACCGTGAAACGCTGGGCTCGCGAAGGAAAACTCCATTATCGCAGACCGGGCGGGGAACAAGGTCGTATGCAAATTGAGCGGTCTTCTGTGGAAAGCCTGCTTCAGTCAACAGATTCGGTGCTGCTGATGATTCAAAGATCAGAACGCGTTTTAGATGAATTAGACACATTGGGACGTGAACTGACTTCCGAAGAGATGGATGCTCTGGAAGCAGGCCGAAAAGGTAAACTCCCATGGCAAAAATCCACATGATAAAGGCCGTATGCGACGCAAGTGTACTGGTTCCTCCGTGCGATGATGGAGCAGATGTCTGCATACTTTCTCGTTGCAGATCCAAAACCTCCACTTGCTGAAGGTTGGCCAAACCTTAGCGATGAAAATGATGCGCCAATTTGGGCGTCTGCCACATTGATGCGTGCAAATTATGTTGTGTCGAACAATATCAGGCACTTCCCTCCTAAAGACAATGGCCGTCATGTCTATGAAGGAATTGAGTATGTAACGCCAGAACAATTTCTTCAGATTATTTGGTTTGAGATCAATGAAGTATGATGCAAAAAAACCGTCCGGTCGCTTGTCCGGGCAGTTGGAATTTTTGCTTTTCAATGTGTCCAATCAGGATTCTTCCCGCGCCAACTTATATGGCGTTATACAGCACCCTGTGCCTGACGAACACCTCGTACAACTGCTGACTGGCTCCATTGACGATATGCAATAGACTGGCGACGAATCCCTCCGAGTCTCCTTCGATAAAAGGATTTGGCATCAGATAGGCGCGGTCGTTCACACAATAGGCAAATTCACTGTCACCGCTGAAAACGATTCCGTCGGACTGTGCCCAAAGGACGATGAAATCACCTTGCAAACCCAGCGTATCATGGGCAAAAACAGCCATTTCCCTGCATACCAGATTCGCATCGTCAGGAGTATATCCATCCTCCCACATGCTCGTAGAATAGCCGTATTTTTGTAGAAACAATGCAAATGCCAGCAGTACCGACTGAACCATTCTCAATCACGACTCTCCCCAGGCGCCTTTGGTTCTGATTAGTTTGATGAGTTTGATGGCTTTTCGCCCAGGCTCTTTGCCGGAACCTGGGCGAAAAGCGTCAGGCGAACAGCTTGCGCGCCTCCTCGGTAAGCGCAGGCACTACTTCAAACAGGTCGCCGACGATGCCATAGTCAGCAACTTTGAAAATGGGCGCTTCCGGGTCCTTGTTGATCGCCACGATGACCCTGGAATTGGACATGCCGGCCAAATGCTGAATCGCTCCCGAGATACCGCACGCAATGTACAGATCCGGAGTCACGACCTTGCCCGTTTGGCCAATCTGCAGCGAGTAGTCGCAGTAGCCCGCGTCACACGCGCCGCGCGACGCTCCGACCGCCGCGCCGAGCACGGCGGCAAGCTCCCGGAGCGGCGCGAACCCTTCTTCGCTTTTCACCCCGCGACCTCCAGACACGATGATTTTCGCCTCCGAAAGATCGACGCCCGCGACTGCCTTTTTCAGCACCTCGCGCACTTGCGTCGGCACGCTTTCCGGGAATTTCACCGGGAGTTGCGCCACGTTGCCTGTCGCCCCCGTTTCCTCATGCGCCGCAAGATTGTTGGGGCGTATGGTGGCCACAATCAAGTCGCCTGCTATTTTGACCTTCACAAATGCCTTGCCTGCATAAACGGGGCGCGTAAAGAGCACATCAGCGCCAGAAAGTTCCACCTGAATCACATCGGACGCCTGCCCCGCCTTGTGGCGCGCAGCCACCATCGGCGCCACATCCCTCCCGATGGCGGAGTGCGCAAACAGCACAGCCTGCGGCGCGAACGTTTCAATCGCCTGCTCTACGGCAGCCGCGTAATGCTCCGGCACATACTTACCAAATTCCTCCCCGTCCGCAACGTACACCTGATCCGCTCCCTGAGCGCGCAAAGACGCAGCCAATCCGGCGACCCCGCGCCCGATCAACAGCGCCGCAACCACACCGCCGTCTGCGATTGTCCGCGCGGCGCCAAGCGCCTCGAACGAGACGTTACGCAACTGGTTCCCGCGCAAATCTGCAACTACCAATACATTCCGCATCACAGCCATCGCTCCTTTATTCGCTCAAACGCCAGTACATTCCTCGTTTCCGGAAAATCACCGGAACTTTTATGACGTTACAGCACTTTGCTGGTTTGCCGCAGTTCATGAAACAGTGTCTGCGCCCGTGCTGCGGTGTCGCCCTCCAGTACGCGTCCGGCGCCTTTGGCGGCGGGGAGGAACAGCGCAACGGCGGAAACGCGGCTGGCGATAGCCTGCGCGTCAAGCCCCAATTCGGCAACCGTCATCTTTGTGAGCGGTTTCTTGCTCGCCTTGCGAATGCCGATCAGCGATGGATACCGTGGTTCGTTCAATCCCTGCTGCGCCGTGACCAGCGCTGGCAGCGGC